>NZ_BMDZ01000080.1 GCF_014636235.1 Tistrella bauzanensis | reverse complement strand
TCCCTCCCAAGCCAAAAAGGTCGACAACGAGAGATTCAGACTTTTTCCGCTCTGTCACGCACAGTTTCACCCGATTGCCCTGGGGGCTGGCACTCCAGGCCTTGCACGACCATGTCGACCGGGGCATAGTAACCGCTTCACTTGGGGGGAGCCGCATGATGGCGGCTGAGAGGTTCCCGGCACGGAACGACCCCTGAACCTGATCCGGTTCGCACCGGCGGAGGAACAAGTGGTCGCAGCATGCCCGACACCCCTGATCTATCCATTATCCTGACCGGCGCTTCGCCGGACCATTGTCATGCCGGCGTCTCGCCGGACCATCGTCACGCCGGCGATGCGCCGCCGGCTGTCGACATCACCGATGTCCGGGTCCGCCCGGGCGGGCGGCTGGTGCTGGACGGCTGCGGCCTGACCCTGCCGGCCGGCCGGATCACCGCGCTGCTGGGTGCCAGCGGCTCGGGCAAGACCACCCTCATGCGCCTGATCGCCGGGCTCGATGTCGCGGGCCTTGAAACCGGCCGGGTCACCGCATCCGACGGCCGGCCGCTCGACGGCCGTATCGCCTGGATGGCACAGCAGGATCTGCTGATGCCCTGGGCACGGGTGATCGACAACGTCACCCTGGGCGACCGGCTGCGCGGCCGGCCCGTCGATGCGCCCCGTGCCCATGCCATGCTTGATGCGGTCGGCCTTGCCGGTACCGCCCGGCTCCGGCCGGCGGCGCTGTCGGGTGGCATGCGCCAGCGTGTGGCCCTGGCCCGCACGCTGATGGAGGACCGCCCCGTGGTGCTGATGGATGAACCCTTCGGTGCGCTGGATGCCGTCACCCGCCACGGGCTGCAGGATCTGGCCTGCCGGCTGCTGCGCGGCCGCACGGTGCTGCTGGTGACCCATGATCCGCTGGAAGCGCTGCGGATGGGCGAGAACATTCTGGTTCTGTCGGGCCGGCCGGCGGTTGTGCTGCGGGTGACACCGCCACCGGGGGCGGTGCCCCGGCCGGTGGATGCCCCCGATCTGGGCGCGCGCCTGGCCGGGCTGATGGCGGTGCTGGAGGCGCGGCCATGACCACCATCGACGACACGATCCCCGCTCCCGCGCCGCAACGGACATCCACCGGTGGCGGCTGGTGGCGCGGCCTGATCGTCGCCGCCGGATTGATCGGCATCTGGTGGGCGATCGTGATTGTGGCGGGCATGCCGGCCTTTCTGCTGCCGGCGCCCGACCGGGTGGCCGTGGCGATCTGGGTGAACCGCGCCATGCTGGCCGATCACGCGCTGATCACCGCGCTGGAGATCGCACTGGGCCTTGGCGCCGGCGCCATGGTCGGCATCACCGCGGCGCTGGCGATCGCCGGTGCCCCGAAGCTGGGCCGCTGGATGATGCCGGTGATGGTCGGCGCCCAGGCATTGCCGGTCTTCGCCCTGGCCCCCCTGCTGACCCTGTGGTTCGGCTATGGCTTCACGCCCAAGATCGTGATGGCCGGGCTGATCATCTTCTTCCCCGTCGCCATCGCCTTTCTCGACGGCCTGCGCCGGACAGAGCCGGGTTGGCTCGACATGGCGCGGGTGATGGGGGCACCGCCCGCGCGCCGGCTGCTGCTGATCCGCCTGCCGGCGGCGCTGCCGGCGCTGGCATCCGGCCTGCGGGTGGCGGCCGCCGTGGCGCCGATCGGCGCGGTGGTCGGCGAATGGGTCGGATCGTCGGCCGGGCTCGGCTATCTGATGCTGCATGCCAATGGCCGGATGAAGACCGACCTGATGTTCGCGGCCCTCGCCGTGCTGGTCGCCATCACCCTGTTGCTCTATCTCGCGGTCGATCGTGGCCTCAGGGCGGCGATGCCCTGGCAGGCCGACGCGCTGGATGGCCCGCCCGCGACCTGACGGCCGCCGCCGGCCGATCCCCCTCGACCGCATCCGCCCCCATAATCCATATCATCGGAGGATATGCCCCATGACGCGGAGCCTCATGCGCCGCGGCCTGTCGCCGCGCCGTCTGGCGGCGGCGGCCCTGATCGCCGCCACCACCGCCTTCAGCCCGACCGGCGCCTCGGCCGCCGATAAGCTGGTCCTGCTGCTGGACTGGTTCGTGAACCCCGACC
The DNA here is from genome assembly GCF_014636235.1 of Tistrella bauzanensis. Taxonomy (NCBI): domain Bacteria; kingdom Pseudomonadati; phylum Pseudomonadota; class Alphaproteobacteria; order Geminicoccales; family Geminicoccaceae; genus Tistrella; species Tistrella bauzanensis. Next base: position 15,972 of record NZ_BMDZ01000080.1, on the reverse strand, counting down.
ATGCGCCGCTGCTGGTGGCGCAGGAGCAGGGCTATTTCACCGAGGAAGGCCTGGATGTCGAGATGATCGCCCCGGCCGACCCGTCGGACCCGCCCAAGATGGTCGCGGCGAAGCGGGCGGATCTGGCGGTGACCTATCAGCCGCAACTGATCGCCATGGTGCATGAGGGCCTGCCGCTGAAGCGGGTCTCGACCCTGGTGGCAACGCCGCTGAACAGCCTGATCGTTCTGAAGGACGGGCCGATCCAGACGCTGGCCGATCTGAAGGGCCGGCGGATCGGCTATTCGATCGGCGGCTTCGAGGATGTGCTGCTGGGCCGGATGCTGGCCTCGGCCGGGCTCACCACGGATGACGTGACCCTGATCAACGTCAATTTCGCCTTGTCGCCCTCGGTGATGTCGGGACAGGTGGACGCGGTGATCGGGGCCTATCGCAATGTCGAACTGGTGCAGATGGACCTGGAAGGCCGCCCCGGCCGCGCCTTCCTGGTGGAGGAGCATGGCATTCCGCCCTATGACGAGTTGGTGATCGCGGCCCATGCCGACAACGCCGCCGATCCACGCTTCGCGGCCTTCAACCGGGCGCTGGAAAAGGGCGTGCAGTTCCTGGTGAACCATCCCGAGGCATCGTGGGAGCTGTATATCAGGGGCCGGCCCGAGGTTGCCGATGAAGGCAATCGCCGGTCATTCTTCCAGACCATCAGCCGCTTCGCCCACAGCCCCGCCGCCCTCGATCACGGCCGCTGGCGGCGCTTCGCGACCTTCATGGCCGATGCCGGGCTGATCGACGCCCCCCGGCCGGTGGAGGACTATGCCCAGGACTGGCGCTGAACGCCACTGACGCGAGGCCGCCGCGGCCGGCCGGATCAAGCTGGTCCGCCCCGCTTGCGACGACGTGTCGCAAGGGGGGCGTCTTCATGTCGGGACAAGGGCTTATCGGACCGAATTCGTCCGGATTTCCTTGACCCGTCCCAGGTTTCTTGGGAAAAACGCGGGCCAGGGAGGCGGCACCGGACGGGGACCGACCAGCGTCCCGCGCGCATGCACGACACGACCATCCGCACGGCCCGATCCATGGCCGCGGCACATGTCGGGCAACGCCAGGCGCCATGCCTCCTTGCCGTATGGGGTCATCAACCACTCAAGGGGGACTGCGGTGGCGCGAGCCTTCGGCCTGTTTCTGGCTTTGCTCACGACCTGGCTGCTGCTGTCGGGCGTCTACAAGCCGCTGATCATCGGCTTCGGCGTGCTGTCCTGTGCCTTTTCGGTATGGGTCGCGCGCTGGCTGGGCGTCGTCGACCGGGAAGGCGCGCCGCTTGGCATGCTGCCACGTGCCATCCGCTATTGGTTCTGGCTCTCGGTCGAAATCGTGAAGTCCAACATCGACGTGTTCAAGCGCGTCTGGGGGCTGGCGCCGATCGATCCGGCCTGGAAGGTGGTGCCGACCAGCCAGCGCACCGATCTGGGCCGGGTGCTCTATGCCCAGTCGATCACCCTGACGCCGGGCACGGTGTCGGTGGATATCGAGGATGGCCGCATCGTTGCCCACGCGCTGCATGCAAGTGCCCTCGACGCGCTGGATGAAGGTGATATGGACCGGCGCTGCACCGCATTGGAAGGGCCGGCCTGATGTTCATCGCCGCAACGATCGCGCTTGTGGTCGCCATCCTGATGGCACTGGCGCGCGGCCTGCTTGGCCCCACCCTGTTCGACCGGGTGCTGGCCACCAACGCCATCGGCACCAAGATCGTGCTGCTGATCGCGGTTGTGGGTTTCCTGACCGACCGGCCGGCCTTCCTGGATCTTGCCGTCACCTATGCGCTGATCAACTTCATCGCCACCGTGGCGATCCTGAAGCTGCTGCGGGTCGGCCATCTGCGCAGCATCACGCCCGAGGATGCCGCCGAGGAAGAGGCCAGACGCGGATCGGCCCGGGGTGACGCCGCGACGCTGCGATCCGGCACCCCCGGCGCCAGGACGCCGAAGGGAACACGTCCATGACCGGCCAGATCATCATCGACCTGATCTCGTGGGCGCTGCTCATGGCCGGCGCGCTGTTCGTGCTGACCGGCGCGCTTGGCCTGATCCGGATGCCCGATTTCTATACCCGCCTGCATCCGGCGGGCATGATCGACACCTTCGGCGCCTGGCTGATGCTGGGCGGCCTGTGTGTGCAGGCCGGCTTCACGCTGGTGACCGTGAAGCTGATCATCATCGGCCTGCTGCTGTTCTTCACCTCGCCCACCGCATCGCACATCGTGGCCAATGCCGCCTTGGTCGCGGGCGTGAAGCCCAGCGGCCGGCGCATCGGCGATGCCGGCGCCGGCGGGGTCACCAAGCCGGATGCCAGACGCGCCACCCCATCGAAGGGAGCCCGACGGTGATCGAGATCGGACCCTGGTCGATCATCGCCGTCGACCTGCTGAACGCGGCACTGCTGCTGATGCTGATCGCGATCGGCGTCGCCATCGTGCGGACCCGCAACCTGCTGACCGCCGTGCTGCTGCAAGGCATCTATTCGCTGGTGATCGCGGCGCTGTGGACCGTGCTGGACGCCATGGACGTGGCCTTCACCGAGGCCGCGGTCGGCGCCGGCATCTCGACCGTGCTGTTCCTGGCCGCCATCACCCTGACCGGCCACAAGGAAAGCAGCCGCGGCCACAATCCGGTACTGCCGCTGATCGCCGTCGTGGCGACGGGTGCGGCCCTGGTCTATGCCACGGCCGACATGCCGGCCTTCGGCGACCCGCAGGCCCCGGCGCAGACCCATGTCGTGCCCGACTACATCATCGGCTCGGAACAGGTGCATCACATCCCCAACATCGTCACCAACGTTCTGGCCAGCTATCGCGGCTATGACACGATGGGCGAGACCGTGGTGGTGTTCACGGCGGCGCTGGCGGTGACGATGATTCTGGGCGGCGGGGCTGCCACCCTTGGCCGGCGGCGCCGCCATGCCCGCGAGGATGATGTCGACGACACGCATGACGCCGTCAGGGCGGATGACGGATCGGGCGACGGCGACACCGCGAAGAGAGGCGACGCCTGATGCGCGACCATTACCTGATCCTTCGCGTCGTCTCGAAGCTGCTGATCCCGTTCATCATCATGTTCGGGCTCTATGTGCAGTTCCACGGCGAATACGGCCCCGGCGGCGGCTTTCAGGCCGGCGTGATCATCGCTTCGGCCTTCATCCTGTATGCGCTGATCTTCGGCCTGACCACGAAACAGCGGCTGCGGCTGCTGGGCGTGGCGCGGGTGCTGGCGCCGCTGGGGGCCATCATCTTCGTGGGCACCGGCTTCGTCACCCTGCTGTTCGGTGGCAATTTCCTGGAATACGCCGTGCTGATCGACGGCGATCCCACCACCGGGTTGCTGGTCGGCATCATCGTAGTCGAACTGGGGGTCGGCATCGCGGTCACCGCCTCAATGATCGCGCTCTTCTTCACCTTCTCGGAGAGGCGCGACTGACGTGGAGATGCTGGGTCATTTCAACTACTGGGTCTCGATCATCCTGATGATGACCGGGTTCTATGCCGTGATCGCCTCCACCAACATGGTGAAGAAGCTGATCGGCCTGGGCATGTTCCAGACGGCGGTGTTCCTGCTCTACATCTCCATCGGCAAGGTGCGCGGCGGAACCGCGCCGATCCTGATCGACGGGGTCGCTGCGGGCGACGTCTCGTTCTCGAACCCGCTCACCCATGTGCTGATCCTGACCGCGATCGTGGTGTCGATCGCGACCACCGCCCTCGGCCTCGCGATCGTCGTCAGGATCCGCGAGGCCTATGGCTGCATCGAAGAGGACGAGACCATCGCCATGGACATGGCCGACGAGCGTGCCGAAGACGCCATGCCGCCGACCATTGCGGATGCCAAGCGCCGGTTGGGCTGGCTGCCGCGCAGCCAGGCCGCATCGCGCGCGCCCCTGCCCGCACAGCTCCCCGATCGCAAGCCCGCAGCATCGCGGCCACTGGCACCGCGCAAGGGACCGACCGGCCGGCGCAAGAGCGCGCCCCGCAAAGGGAAGGGCCGTCCATGAGCCTGCTTGCCCATCTTCCGGCGCTTCAGGTGGCTGTCCCCCTGATCGCGGCGCCGATCGTGGCCATGGCCGGCCGGCGGCGCTTCGCCTATGGCGTGCTCATCCTGGTCAGCCTCGCGATCTTCGCATCCGCCATCCTGCTGACCCGCCAGGTGCTCGACACCGGCCCGATCAGCTATGCCATGGGCAACTGGCCGGCGCCGATCGGCATCGAATACCGCATCGATCTGCTGACCTGCCTGGCCTTGCTGCTGGTCTCGGGGATCGCCGCGATCTGTGCGCCCTATGCCCCCACCTCGATCGATGCCGAGATCGAGCCCAAGCGCATCCCGGCCTTCGTCGCCATGTATCTGCTGGCGATATCGGGCCTGTCGGGCATGGTCGCCACCGGTGACGCCTTCAACATCTATGTCTTCATCGAGATCACCTCGCTGTCGACCTATGCGCTGGTCGCCATGGGCCGCGACCGCCGGGCACTGTCGGCCGCGTTCCAATATCTGGTGATCGGCACCGTCGGTGCCACGTTCATCCTGATCGGCATCGGCCTGATCTACATGATGACCGGCACGCTGAACATCGCCGATCTGGCGGTCAGGCTGCCGGCGGTGGAAGGCAACCGGGTGGTGGTCGCGGCCTTCGCCTTCCTGGTCATCGGGCTTGCGATCAAGATCGCGCTGTTTCCGCTGCATGTCTGGCTGCCCAACGCCTATGCCTTCGCGCCATCGCTTGTATCCGCCTTCCAGGCGGCCACGGCCACCAAGGTCGGCATCTATGTGCTGCTGCGCTTCGTGGTGTCGGTGTTCGGCGCCTCCTATGCCTTCGAGGCCATGCCGCTGGGCTGGACGCTGATCCCGTTTGCCGTGGTCGCGATGTTCGCGGGCTCGCTGGTCGCGATCTTCCAGGTCGATCTCAAGCGGCTGTTCGCCTATTCCAGCGTCGCCCAGATCGGCTACATCATGCTGGGGCTGGCGCTTGGCACCCAGGCCGGCCTGTCGGCGGCGCTGATCCATCTGATCAATCACGGGCTGATGAAGGCGGCCTTGTTCCTGGCGCTGGGCCTGATCGCGGTGCGGCTGGGCGGCACACGGCTTGAACACATCCAGGGGCTGGGCCGGACCATGCCGGTGACGGCGGCGGCGATGGTGATCGGCGGGCTCAGCCTGATCGGCGTGCCGCTGACCTCAGGCTTCATCAGCAAATGGTATCTGGTGACCGCCACGATCGAGGCCGGCATGTGGCCGCTGGCAGCACTGGTGATGGCAAGCTCGCTGCTGGCGGTGATCTATGTCTGGCGGCTGGTCGAGATGATGTATTTCCGCGACCCCGTGGAGGGCGCCGCCGAGGCCTGTAGCGGCCGATCCAATCCCTGGCTGGCCTGGCCGGCCTGGACTGCGGCAGCGCTGTGCATCTATTTCGGCATCGACACCCGTGCGACCGCCGGCCTGGCCGAACTCGCGGCCCGTGCTCTGACCGGAGGCGCGTGATCCGATGACGCCAGAAACCCTGCTGATCGCCTCTCTGCTCTCACCCCTCGCGGGCGGCCTGCTGATCGTGGCCGCCGGCCGCAGCCCCGGCCTGCGCGACGCGCTGATGGTGTTGTCGGGTGTGGCCACCGCCGTGTTCACGCTGATGCTGACGGCGCAGGTGATCGACGGCGCCCGGCCGGCGCTGGCACTGCACGAGCTGATGCCCGGCCTGACCATCGGCTTCGCGGTGGAGCCGCTGGGCATGATCTTCGCGGCTGTCGCCGGCACGCTGTGGCCGATCACCGCGGTCTATTCCATCGGCTATATGCGCGGCAATCACGAAGCGCATCAGACCCGCTTTCATCTGTGCTTCGCCATCGCCATCGCCAGCGCGCTTGCTCTCGCCTATGCCGACGGGCTGCTGTCGATGTTCCTGGCCTATGAGGTGTTGACCCTTTCGACCTATCCGCTGGTCACCCATGCCGGCACCAAGGCGGCGGTCAAGGCCGGGCGCACCTATCTGGGCATCCTGCTCGCCACCTCGATCGGCTTCCAACTGACGGCGATCATCGCGGTGTTCGTGCTGTCGGGCACAGTGGCCTTCACTCCCGGCGGCGTGCTGCCCGACGGGCTGTCGCCGGCGCTTCTGGCGCTGCTGCTGGGCCTGTTCGCCTATGGCATCGGCAAGGTGGCGCTGATGCCGCTGCATGCCTGGCTGCCGGCAGCGATGGTGGCACCGACCCCGGTCTCGGCGCTGCTGCACGCGGTGGCGGTGGTCAAGGGCGGCGCCTTCGCCGTGGTCAAGGTCATCACCTACACCCTCGGCACCGACCGTCTGGCGGCGGCCGGGGCCAATGACTGGCTGGTCTGGGTGGCGGCGGCCTCGATCGTCATCGCCTCGTCGATCGCGCTGACCCAGGATCACCTGAAACGGCGGCTGGCCTATTCCACCATCAGCCAGCTTGCCTATGTGACGCTGGCGGCGGCGATCATGGCGCCCTTGTCGATCGTGGGGGCGGCCATGCACATCGCGGCCCATGCCGTCGGCAAGATCACCCTGTTCTTCGCGGCCGGCGCCATCCACACCGCCGCCCACAAGGATTATGTCAGCCAGTTGGACGGTATCGGCCGGCGGATGCCATGGACGATGGGCGCCTTCACGCTGGCCACCCTGTCGATGATCGGCCTGCCGCCGGCGGTGGGCTTCACCAGCAAGTGGTTCATGCTGGAAGGCGCGCTGTCGTCGCAATACTGGGTGGCGGTGGCGGCTTTGGCCGCGTCGACCCTGCTGAACGCGGCCTATTTCCTGCCGATCGTGTGGCGCGCCTTCTTCCGGGCACCGGTGGCGGCGAAATCCGTGGGGGCGGCCGGCGCCCAAGGCGACGATCATCACGGCCCCCATGGCGAGGCGCCCCTGCCGATGGTGCTGGCGATCATGACCACCGCCGGCCTGACCCTGCTGCTGTTCCTCTACCCCGATCCCGTGCTGGCGCTGGCCGAGGCCCTGGCCAACGCGGTCACTCAGGGAGGTGTGCGTTGACCGGCTCCGTCCGTTCCAAACCTGCCCCGCCCGCCCGGGCCACGGCGTCGGCACCGCTGGCGCTCGGCGTGTCACGGATCGGGCTCGGCATCGCCGTGGCGGTCCTGGTGCTGTCGGCCCTGGCCGAGCTTGGCATCCATCGCCACGGCTATCTGGGCTTCGACGAGATCTTCGCCTTTCATGGCTGGTTCGGCCTGCTCGCCGGGCTTGCCGCCGTGGTTGTCGCGCGTGGGCTGGTGCTGACGCTGGGCCGCCCCGCACCCCCCCCGGCCGCGGAGACCGACGATGATGACTGACGCCGGGATGACGGATGCCGGCCTGTTCGCCACCCTGCCGCCGACGGTGCTGCTGCTTCTGGGTGCGCTGCTGACGGCGCTGCTGCCACGCGCGCTGCGCGCGGTGCCGGTGATCCTGGCGCCGCTTGCCACCCTGGCGGTGGTGTGGCTGCTACCCGATGGCGCAGGCCCGGCCCATGCGTGGCTGGATCAGGTTCTGGTGCCGGTATCGGTCGATGCCACGGGCCGCGCCTTCGCCACCATCTTCGCGCTGGCGGCGCTGGCCGGCGGCCTTTATGCCCTGCCCCGCGCCGGCACGACCGAACTGGTGGCGGCGCAGGGCTATGGCGCCGGCGCCATCGGCCTTGCCTTCGCCGGCGATCTGCTGACCGTGCTGGTGTTCTGGGAGATCCTGGCGGTCGGATCGACTGTGGTGATCTGGGCCGCCGGCACCGACCGTGCCCGGCGCGCGGCCATGCGCTATCTGCAAGTGCATCTGTTTGGCGGCATGGTGCTGATGGTCGGCATCGCCGGGCATCTGGCTGGTGGCGGTGACAACACCGTCGCCGCCCTGACCGACGGGCTGAATGCCGGCATCTGGACCGCGTGGATGATCCTGGCCGGCGTGGTGATCAACGCCGGCGCGCCGCCGCTGTGGTCGTGGGTGTCGGACGCTTATCCGACGGCGTCGTCCACCGGCATGGTGTTCCTGTCGGCCTTCACCACCAAGGCGGCGGTCCTGGTGCTGATCCGGCTGTTTCCCGGCGCCGAGATCCTGATCTGGACCGGCATCGTCATGGCCGCCTATGGCGCGGTCTATGCGCTGGTGGAAAACGACCTGCGCCGGGTGCTCGCCTTCTCGATCGTCAGTCAGGTGGGCTTCATGGTGACAGCGGTCGGCATCGGCACGCCGCTGGCGCTGGCCGGCGCCTCGGCGCAGGCCTTCGCCCATATCCTGTACAAATCGCTGATGACCATGGCCGCCGGCCACATGGTCGCCGCCACCGGACGGCGGGATCTGGCCGATCTGGCCGGCATCGGCCGGCGGATGCCGCTGACCTGGGCGGCACTGCTGATCGGCGGGCTGGGGCTGGCGGCCGTGCCGCTGACCGCCGGCTTCGTGTCGAAGGGCGTTATCCTGTCGGCCGCCGGCAAGGATGGCTTCGGCGTCGCCTGGGCCTGTCTGGTCGGGCTGGCGGTGGTGTCCAGCGTCTATGCGGCGCTGAAGCTGCCGATCGTGCTGTGGGGCACCACCGGCGCGCGGCGGATCACCACCACCAGCCGGGGCTTGGATGGCGGCACGCTGGCTGAGCCCGGTGTGATGCAGATGGTGGCCATGGCCTTCCTGGCCGCCCTGGTCATCGGGATCGGCATGGTTCCCGGCACGCTGCTGGGCCTGTTTCCGGCTTCGGCGGATTATGCGGTGTTCACGGCCGACCATCTGATCACGCAGGTGCAGCTTCTGGCGGCGGCGGCAGTGGTCTGGTTCCTGGCGGCGCCACGTCTGGCACCCGGGCATGGCCGCCTGCGCGATCTGGACTGGATCTATCGCAGCCTGATCCCGCGCCTTGCCTCGGAATTCGCCATCCATGGCGATCCACTGCGCAGCGGCATCGTCCGGCGGATCCGCCATCGCATCGACTTCGTGATGGCCAGCGTGTTCCGCATCCATGGCCCCGAGGCACCACTGGCCCGCGACTGGCCGACCGGCGGCACCGTGCTTGGCATCACCGTGATGCTGGGTCTGTGTCTGGTTGTCTATTACGCCGCCTGACCAACACAAAGCGCCCCACCAGACGCCCCGCATGCCCGGCATCGCGGGGCGCTCTGTTTTTGTCATGGCACGATGCTGGCAGGCTGCCGCCATCAGGCTATGCTGCCCGGCCATCGATCCTGGTTCGAAAGGCCCGACACCGATGTCCATACCGCCACGCCGCGACCGGGCCGCGAAGATCATCGCCACGCTTGGCCCCGCCAGTGCCGATGACGCCGCCATCCGCCGCCTGTTCCTGGCCGGCGCCGATGTCTTCCGGGTGAATATGAGCCATGGCGATCATCCGACCCATGCCGGCGTGATCGCGGCGATCCGCCGGGTCGAGGCGGATATGGGTCGGCCGATCGCGATCATGGCCGATCTGCAAGGCCCCAAATTGCGCATCGGTACCCTGCCGGATGATGGCATCGGCCTTGCCGTCGGCGACAGCTTCACCCTGTGCCTGAACGAGACCGAGGGCAACGCCAACCGCGTGGCCCTGCCGCATCCGGAAATCTTCGCAGCCGCCCGCGCCGGTGACCGGCTGCTGCTGGATGACGGCCGGATGGTGCTGCGGATCACCGCTGTCGATGATGGTGAGATCGGCACCCGCGTCGAGACCGGCGGCCATCTGAGCAGCCGCAAGGGGGTGAATGTCCCCGATGCCGCGCTGGATCTGGCGGCCATCACCCCCAAGGACCGGGTGGACCTGGATTTCGCGCTGGACCAGGGGGTCGATCTCGTGGCGTTGAGCTTCCTGCAATCGGCCCGGGACGTTCAGGCCCTGCGCCGGCTGGTCGGCAACCGCGCGCGGATCGTGGCCAAGCTGGAAAAACCCCAGGCGCTGGATGATCTGGCAGCGGTGGTGGAGGCCGCCGACGCGATCATGGTCGCGCGCGGCGATCTGGGCGTGGAGCTGGGTGCCGCCGCCGTGCCGATCGCCCAGCGCCGGGTGATCAAGGCCGCGCGCGCCGCCGGGCGGCCGGTGATCGTCGCCACCCAGATGCTTGAAAGCATGATCGAGGCGCCGGTGCCGACCCGCGCCGAGGCATCGGATGTCGCGACCGCGATCTATGGTGAGGCCGACGCGGTGATGTTGAGCGCCGAAACCGCGATCGGCCGCCACGGCGTGGCGGCGGTGACGGTGATGGACAGCATCATCCGCAAGGTCGAGGCCGACATGGCCGCGGATATCGAACCCCAGGCCTTCGCGACCCCGGTGGAGAAGGGCGCGCCGGTGCCCAAGGCGGTCAGCCGGGCGGTACGCGAAATCGCGGCCAGCCTGGATTGCGCGGCAGTGGTCACCTTCACCTCATCGGGCCACACGGCCCTCGCCATCGCGCGGGAACGCCCGGTCTCCCCCATCCTGGGCCTGACGCCCGACATCGGCACCGCCCGGTTCCTGGCGCTGGTCTGGGGCGTGCACAGCCTGCGATCGGCCGAGGTCGACACGATGCCGGACATGATGGAGATCGTGCACGACTGCGTTGCCCGAAGCGGCATCGCCCGGGCCGGCGATGTGGTGGTAATCACCGCCGGCATCCCCCTCCGCACGCCGGGCACCACCAATCTGATCCGGGTCGCGACGATCTGACATTGGCCCCTGACGCCGGCGCCGCCGCAATGCCGCCATGCGGCCGGCGCGCTGGTGCATGCCCGCCGGCGAGGCTAAGGTTCGAGCTTCCGCTGCCACAGCGTCACATGAACCGACAGAGCGCCTGCCATGCTGCGTCCAGCCTGCCCGACCGATGCCGCCGCCATTGCCGATCTGGTGGCCATGGCCGACCCGCTCAGCATCGGTGGCCTGACCGGGCTGGACGACCCGGCCGCGGCGATGGCCGCCTATCGGGCGCTGGTCCAGAGCGCCTCGGGCGTCGCCTCCCATCTCCATGCCCGGGTGTTCGAACAGGACGGGCGGGTGATCGGGGTGGTCGTTGCCTATCCCGGTCGGCTGGTCGTGGCGGACGACATCCCGGCCGAGGCGCGGGTGACCGAGGCCGGCGATTTCTATATCGATAATGTCGCGGTGTTTCCCGAACATCGCGGCCAGGGCATCGCCCGACGGCTGATCGAAGCCGCCGAGACCACAGCGATCGGTGATGGTTTCCCGGCGGTGTCGCTGATCGTCGATGAACGTAATCACGATGCCTTCACGGTTTATGACCGGCTGGGCTATGCGATATCGGGCCGGGCGGTGGTGCGCGGCGAGGTGTTCCACCGGATGCGCAAACCGCTGCCCGCCGGCGCCGGCCGCTGACGGCCACCGGTGATGCGCCCCTCCGCCCCGAACACGCCCTCTGCCGGCCGGACCTATCCGCCGCACACCCGCGCCGCGGCACTGGTGATGATCGCGACCGTGCCGCTGGTTCTGCTCGCCTGGCTGTTCAAGACGCCGGGCTGGAGCCTGGCGGCCGGCATCGCTTTGCTGGCCTATCTGGCCCTCACCTGGGCCGATCTGCGCCGCTCGACCCGGCGGGCGGTGGGCGCCATGCTGATCATCGGCTGGTCGGCGCTGCTGATCACCGGCGCCGATCCGGTGTCGCTGGCGGCCCGGCTTTCGGACAATGCTGTGGTCGGCGTGCTGATCGTTGCCTGCGGGATGCTGGCGGTGCCCGCGGCCTCGCCGCGATATGTGGCCGAGCTTTCCCGGCTGGTCTCGGGCGCCAGCGGCCGCCGACCACCGCTCAGCCGGCTGGCGCTGGTGTTCTGGACCGGCCATCTGCTGGGCGCGCTGCTGAACATATCGGCGCTGTCGGTGCTGCTGCCAGCGCTGGGTGGCGCGCGGGCGCGCGACAACCGGCTGATGCGCAGCCTGCATCGTGGCTTCGCCCTGGCCGGGTTCTGGAGCCCGTTCTATGCCACCGTCGCCATCGTGCTGATCGCCTATCCGGGGGCGGGATGGCGTGGCCTGCTGGTCGCCACCCTGCCTGTTCTGCCAATCGCCTTCCTGCTCGACATGGCCGCGGCACTCCGCCATGGCCGCACGGCGCTCGCCCGCGCGGTGGTGCCGCCCACCGACGAGGCACGCGCGGCCGACGCCGCCGAGGCCAAAGCCCGGGATGCAGCCACCGCCGGCCAACGCGGTCCGTCGCTGTGGCTGGCAGCCGGCGGCCTCGCCTGCCTTGGTATCGGGCTGGACCTGGTGATGCCCGGTCCCACCCTGGTCTGGGTGATCGTGGCGGCGCTGATCGCGGCCCATGTCTGGATGCTGTGGTCGCAAGGGCCGCGCGCCACCTGGACGCGGCTGGTGCGCCCCCGGCTGATCGGCCCGCCGGGCATGACACTTCAGGCCAACGAAATCGCCGTGTTTGCCGCCGCCGGGCCGCTGGCGGCGGGGCTGGCGGCGATCCTGGCGCCGGCGGCACCCGATATCGCTGCCGCCGCGAACGCGGTGCCACTGTGGCTGGCGATCCTGGCGGTGCAGATGGCGATCTTCGGCCTGTCACATCTGGGTGTGCATCCGGTCGCCTCGATCCTGCTGGTCGCGGGCGCCCTGCCCGATCAGGTGGTGGCGGGGCGCGAAGCGCTGTTCGCCGGCGCCAGCCTCGCCGGCTATACCCTCACTTTGCTCGCCTCGCCGTTCAGCGTCACCGGCCAGGTCTTCGCCAGCCTGACCGGCGCCTCACCCTGGAACCAGACCGTCACCCGCAATATCGGCTATGCCCTGATTATGGGGCTGGCCGTCGCCTTCTGGCTGGATCTGGGCGCCCTGTCATTGCTGGCGGTTCTGGATTGAACCGCGAGCGGACGGCATTCAACGCGGAGCCGGCATTCAACGCGGAGTCTGCATTCAACGCGGAGTCTGGCCCTTGCGCATCCGCAGCCAGCCACGGATGAAGCGATAGGCCATCCACAGCCAGGTGATGGCGATGATCACGAAGCCGATCACCACGATGGTCAGCACATAGCCCACGACATTGGCGATCACGCCGAACCAGAAGGTCTCCACCATATAGCGGTAATGCGCCCGCTCATTGGTTTCGGTGTCGAGCATGAAGAACCGGACATGGGCGATGATGCTGGCCACCACCAGCGGCAGCGCCGTCAGCAGCCCCAGCAGATGCAGGCCATAGGTGACCGTCAGCATCACCTCGGCCTGATGGGCGCTGCGGTCGGGGGCACCCGGCACACCGGGACGCAGTTCGAATTTGGGCTCGCTCTGGGCCATATCCTGCTTCGGGCTCCGTCTGGTGCGGTTCGGTGCTTGGCAATCACGCCGGTTCAGGCGAAATGTAGGGATGGTCGCAAGCCGCCGCCAGCGTCCCGTTGCATCCCCTGCCGCATACGCTCCATGCCGCGCGCTTCCCGGAGACCATCCGAGACCATGCCAGCCCCCCACGCCGCAACCATACGCCCCCGCCATAGCGGACTGATCCGGCCGATCCTGTGCGCCATCCTGGTCGCGACCCCGGCCCTGATGCCGATCCCGGCCCTGGCCGCAGACACGGCCGTGCCCACGGCGTTCACCGATGCCGCGGCCCGCACCGATGTTGTGGCGCTGGGCGAGCGCCACGATCATGCCGGCCATCACCGCATCCAGGCCGCGGCCTATCGCGCCCTGATCGCCGCCGGACGCAGGCCGGCGCTGGTGATGGAGATGTTCAGCCGCGACGCCCAGGCCGCGATCGATGCGCTGACCGCAGGCCTCGGACCGTCACCGACGCCGGCTGCGGTCGACGAGGCGCTGGACCGGATGCCGGACGTTTCGGGCTTCACCGCCGGCGGCTGGCGCGACTGGTCCGCCTATCGCCCGGTGGTGGCGGTGGCACTGGACCATGGCCTGCCGGTGCTGGCGGCCGACTGGCCGATGGCCGATCGCCGGGCGCTGAGCCAGGATGGCTGGCAGGCACTGCCGGCCGATTTCGTCACCCGTTTCGGGCTGGACCAGCCGGCGGCGCCCGCGGTGGTCGACGGCCTGACCGCGGCGATCACCGCCGGCCATTGCGGCCATGCGCCGGAAGCGGCGCTGCCGGCCATGATCCGGGTGCAGCGTGCACGGGATGCCGGCATCGCCGGCGCGGCGCTGGACGCCCTGGCGCGGCCCGATATCGATCAGGCGCTGATCATCGCCGGCAGCGGCCATGTCCGCCGCGATCTGGGCGCGCCGCTCTATCTGGGCGATGCCGCGGTCCTGGCGGTGGGGCTGGCCGAAACCGGCGCGGACGACCCCGAGCCCGGCCTGCGTGATCCCCGGCCGGACGAGCCCTTCGATCTGGTCTGGGTGGCGGAGGCGCAACCGCGCGAAGATCCGTGCATCGCCTTCAGGGCGGCGCTTGAGGCGATGAACACCGCCCCGAAGTGACCGCACCGATCCCGGCCGGCCTCAGACGGCAGAGCGCTTCGGGGCCCCGTCGAGATGGGAGGTCCGCTGCCCGTTCTGTTCCAGCAGCAGGGCGGCCACGTCGACGGCGGTGCGGATATCGCGCGGCGGCCCGCCCAGCAGATCGGCATACATATAGGCATCGCACAGCCGCACGGTCGCCTCGGCCAGCATCGGGATCGGCAGCCCCGGAACGAAATGGCCGGCTGCCGCCTCTTCGGCCATCACCTCGCCCATCAATGCGGCCGCACGGGTCTCGATCGGTCCCATCGATGTCGCCAGCCGGATGAACAGCAACGGTTCGCGCTGGACGAAGGCCTTCAGCGGCTCGGCCTGAAGCACCTCGGCCATGAATTCATGCATCAGCACCAGAATCCGACGGGTGCCGGTCAGGCCGCGGACCCGGCGTTCGGCGGTGCGGAAGCTGTGTTCGGTGCGGTCGGCCAGCACCATGCCAAGCAAACGGTCGCGATTGCCGATCCGCCGGTACAGGGTGGCACGGCCGACGCCAAGTTCCGCCGCCAGCTCCGACATGTCGATCGCCTCGCCGCGCAGATAGCGGCGCACACCGGCGCGCACAACCTCGGCTTCCCCTGCACGGCGGGGGCGGTCGTCCTGCTGTTCAGAGATGGTCAACTCAGTCATCGGACCTGCTCGTTAAGGCATCTGGTACGGCATTGTCGCAAGCCATGGCGGACATCGGTATCCCCACCGAGACACTGTCGCATAGTGGTGACCGCAGGCATCGGTCAATCCATCGCACCCGGCCGGCCCCGGCCACGCTTCACCGATGCACGTCGGGTTTTCTCGTCCAGGCGTCGACGCTTGGCGCCAAGGCTGGGCCGGGTCGGCCGCCGTTTCGGATCGCGGTGGCGGGCCTGGGCGATCATCCGACGCAGACGATCGCGAGCGTCCTCGCGGTTGCGCTCGCGGCTGCGGAAGCGATCGGCCAGGATCAGGATGCAGCCGTCATCGGTGGCGCGGCTACCGGCCAGTTCCAGCAGCCGGCGGCGGGTCTCGTCGTCGCCCACCCCCTCGGCATCCGCCACCCGGAAGCGCAGCCGCACGGCGGTCGACACCTTGTTGACATTCTGGCCGCCGGGGCCCGATGCCAATAGATATGTTTCCTCGATCGCCCGCTCGTCGAGACGGACACCACGGGCGACACGATCGATATCGTCATCCTTCAGGCTCATGGCCGTCAGGATGGTCAGCCGGCGCCGCCGATGCAAGCCGGATCGACGGCCGTCATCGGCGACTTTGGTCGAGAGGCCGGATCGCCGGGCCCGAAACGTCCCGGCGTTGCCGCGATCATGCGATCAGGCCCATACCCGCTCAGGCACGCACCCGGGCCAGAAAGCCATCGACCTGCGTCTTCAACTGCACGCCGTTGCGGCTGAGTTCGCCGGCCGCCTCCAGCACCTGATTGGCCGCGACATCGGTTTCGCGCGCGGCATTGGTGACGGTCGCGATGTTGCTCGACACCCCAGCGTTGCCCTAGCAGCCTGTCGGAGTTGACCCCAAGGGTCTGGTTCGATCCGGTTTAGGGGCGTGCGGTGCTTTGATTGTGCGGTGAT
>NZ_BMDZ01000079.1 GCF_014636235.1 Tistrella bauzanensis | reverse complement strand
AGGAGGACGGGCCGCCTCACGCCGTCCCAGGCGACGGTGACGCTCTAAACCAGCCCGCCGCGCTCATTGCGCGACAGCCTCTCTGGTGCAGGAGATCATCTCCAACGATCTGTTGGGCGAGGCGGTGCTGCCGGCGATCGAGGATGCGACGAAGCGCCTGCTGAAGCCGGGCGCGCGGATGATACCGGCGGTGGTCGCGGCACAGGTGGCACTGATCGAGGATGAGGAGACAGGCCGCCGGCGCATGGCCACGACGTCGGGCTTCGACCTGTCTGATTTCAACCATCTGGGCGCGCCGTTCTATCGCACGGCGCCCGACCAGAAGGGATTGTCGCTGCGCAGCGAGCCGGTTGAGCTGATGCGATTCGATCTGCAATCCGGCGGCCCGTTCCCGTCCAGCCGCACCACGGCGACCCTGACCGCCAATGGCGGGCGGGTGACCGGCATCGTCCAGTGGCTGAAGATGGACATGGACGACAAGGGCGACCTGATCTACGAGAACCGCCCCTGTACCGGCATCAAATCATGCTGGGCGGTCAGGGTCTTTCCGCTGGACCAGCCCCGCGATCTGGCGCCCGGCACGACGGTGCGGATCGGCGCGCAGCACGACCGCAACACGATTATGATCTGGTGCGACGGCGTGGATGCGGCCGCCACCGCCACCGCCACTGCGGTCGCCTGAACCGCCGGCTACCGATCGCGGGGGGTTGAGCGAGGGAGAGTCTGCCTTGTTCGATGGCTTCACGCTTGAGCATATCCCCCTGCCCGATGCCACGCTGCGCTGTCGCCATGGCGGCAGCGGACCGCCTCTGCTGCTGCTGCACGGGCATCCCCGCACCCATGTGACATGGTGGCGCGTGGCGCCGCTGCTGGCGCGGCATTTCACCATCGTCTGCCCGGATCTGCGCGGCTTCGGGCAGTCGTCGAAACCGGCGGACAGCTCTGATCACGCCGGCTCGTCGAAACGCGCCAAGGCCCAGGACGGTATCGATCTGATGCGGGCGCTGGGACACGACCGGTTCGCGGTGGCCGGCCATGATCGCGGCAGCTATGTGGCCTTCCGGATGGCGATGGACCATCCGGATGCGGTCACGCGGCTGGCGGTGCTCGACGGCGTGCCGATCATCGAGGCGCTGGAGCGCTGCGATGCCGGCTTCGCGCAGGCCTGGTGGCACTGGTTCTTTTTTGCCCAGCCCGGCAAGCCGGAACGCGCCATTCTGGCCGATCCGGATGCCTGGTACGGCCTGGACCCGTCGGTCATCGGCCCGGCGGCCTATGAGGATATCCGCGGCGCGCTGCACGATCCGGCCACCGTGCACGCGATGGTGGAAGATTACCGCGCCGGGCTTGGCATCGACCGCGCGCATGATGCCGCAGACCGGGCCGCGGGGCGGCGGCTGCGCTGCCCCACTTTGTGCCTGTGGTCGTCGCGCGACGATCTGGAACGGCTCTATGGCGATGTGCTGGCGGTATGGCGGCCCTGGGCGCCGGATCTGCGCGGCCATCCGATCGAGAGCGGCCATCACATGGCCAAAGAGGCACCTGAGGCGCTGGCGGCGGCGTTGATCGCCTTCTTCAGTGGCTCGTTACCAGCCTGATCTGATCAACTGCCCTGTCCGGGCCGGGCCGCCCGCTGGGCTTCGGCCAGGGCCGCGGCCAGCCGCTGCACGCCTTCGCCGATCCGGTCGGGGCCGATCGACGACAGGCCGAGGCGGATGTGGTCGTGGCCCGGCGGTGGCGCCGCGAAGAAGGCCTGCCCGCTTTCGAACAGCACCCCCCGGCGCCGCGCCGCATCGCCAAGGCCGGTTTCGGCCAGACCATCGGGCAGGCGCAGCCAGATGCTGGACCCGCCGGTGCTGGGCGGGCGGACGACATCGGGAATATGCAGGTCCACCGCCCGCGTCGCCACGTCCCAGCGCTGCTTCATGCTGACCCGCAAGGTGCGCACAAGGCCCTGATAATGGCCTTCCGCCAGAAAGATCGCGGCGGTCCGCTGGTTGTTGAGCGGTGCGGTGCGGTGCATCAGCCGGCGCAGGGCGCGGGCCTCGGCGATCAGCGGTGCCGCACCGACCATGAAGCCCAGCCGCACCCCCGGCGCCAGCACCTTCGACAGCGATCCCAGATAGATCACCCGCCCGGTGCGGTCCATGGATTTGAGCGAGCGGGCATCGGCCTCGAACCGGGTTTCGCCCTCGTAATCATCCTCGATCAGCAGCATGTCGTCGCGGATGGCGCGGGCCAGCAGGGCGCGCTGGCTCGGTTGCGGCATCGTCACCATGGTCGGGCAGTGATAGGAGGGCGTGACCACCGCCAGGGTCACGCCGTCGAGCGCCGTGCCATCCGGGTCGATGCCGCCATCATCGACCGGCAGCAGCCGTACCGAGCCTTCGGCAAGCGCGAAGATGTTGCGGGCGTCGGGATAGCCCGGATCCTCGATGCCGACCACGTCGGCCGGGCGGACCAGCAGGCGTGACAGCAGATACAGCCCGTGCTGCGAGCCCAGCGTGATCAGGATCTCGTCGGCGCGGGCATAGATGCCGCGGGCCGGCAGAATGTGGCGGCGGATCTGCTCGATCAGCAGTGGATCATCGTCGACGATCTGGTCGGCCGCCCAGTAATTCACCGCCGAACGCCCCAGCGCATCGCGGGAGCACTGCCGCCAGACCGCGATCGGAAACAGATCCTGATCGACCTGCCCATAGATGAAGGGATAGGGATAACGCTGCCAGTCGCGGGGCTTTTCGATGTTGCGCAGCCGGCCGGGCTGCATGGTGAAACGCTGTATCCAGACCGGCCCGGCGGCCGGATCCTGGTCGACGGCCGGTGCGTCCGCATCGCCGGTGTCATGAGTGTCCGCCGCCGCCGCGGGGACCGGCGGTGGCGGAGGCGGCGGCAGCGGGTCGCCCTCGGCACCCGGATGACCGGCGACGAAATAGCCGCGGCGTTCGGCCGAGACCAGATAGCCGCGCGCCACCAGATCGTCGAGAACCGCGGTGACGGTGTTGCGCGCGATGCCAAGCTGGGTGGCCCAGCGGCGCGAGGGCGGCAGCTTCTGCCCGGTCGCCAGCCGGCCCTCGGCGATCGCCTGAACGACCGCCTGACGCAGCGAGGCCTGGATGGTGGTGCCGGGGTCGCGGACGAGATTGAGCAAGAGCGGGTGCCGTTCAGTGATGGCGGGTCGGATGGTGCAGGTTTTATCCGAAGCACGGACCATACCAATCCGGGACAATCGCCGCCAATGGTCAGTCCGCCGGGACCAGCCGGGTATCGATTGCGCCGGTCTGCCTGTTTTACGGTCACCCGGCAGGATGACCATGCGCAGGCATGGGGCGGCGCGGGCCGGTCACGGGCGGCGATGATCCGCTCTGGCGATGATCCACTCTGGCCCGATGGCTTCGCGCCGGCTGGCTCTACTGCGCGGGCACGGCACATGGTCTGCTCGCACCTGGCCGAACAGTCCCACAGGCCGGAACAGAGCGAGAGAGGCGATGCCCGATACCGTCACCGCGCCCCAGCCCCATGACGCCGCTCAGAACAGTCTGGATCTGAGCCATCACTGGATGCCCTTCACCGCCAACCGTGCCTTCAAGGCGGCGCCGCGCATCATCACCGAGGCCCATGGCATCTGGTACCGCAATGATCGCGGCGACCAGTTGATCGATGGCCTGTCGGGCCTGTTCTGCACGCCCGCCGGCCATGGCCGACGCGAGATCACCGAGGCGGTGACCGCACAGCTTGGCCGGCTGGACTATGCCCCGCCCTTCCAGTTCGGCACCCCCGGCGGCTTCGCCGTCGCCAGTGCCCTGGCCCGGATCCTGCCCGACGGTATCGACCGGGTGTTCTTCGCCGGCTCCGGCTCGGAAGCGGTGGAAACCGCGCTGAAGATCGCCATGCTCTATCACCGCCGTCGTGGCGAGGGTCAGCGCCAGCGGGTGATCGGGCGCGAGAAGGCCTATCATGGCGTCAATCTGGCTGGCTGGTCGGTGGGCGGCATGGTGCGCAACCGCGAGATGTTCGGCCTGGGCATGGCCGGTGTCGCCCATATGCGCCACACCCATATCCCCGAAAACCGTTTCGTGCTGGGTGAGGGTGAACATGGCGCCGATCTGGCGGATGATCTGGAACGGGCGGTGGGCCTTTACGGCGCCGACACGATCGCCGCCTGCATCGTCGAGCCGATTTCAGGATCGATCGGGGTGCTGGTGCCGCCGCAGGGCTATCTGGCACGCCTGCGCGAGATCTGCGACCGCCATGGCATTCTGCTGATCTTCGACGAGGTGATCACCGGCTTCGGCCGCACCGGCAAGGCCTTCGCCGCCCAGTCCTTCGGCGTGACCCCCGATATCATCACCATGGCCAAGGCGATCACCAACGGCACGGTGCCGATGGCGGCGGTCGCCGCATCGCGCATGGTCTATGACACCATCGTCGACGACAATCCGTCGGGTATCGAATTCTTCCACGGCTACACCTGGTCGGCGCATCCGGTTGCCTGTGCGGCGGCCCTGGCCAGCCTGAAGATCTTCCAGGATGAGGCGCTGTTCGACCGCGCGGCGGCCTTGTCGCCACATTTCCTGGAACGGCTGGGCCGATTGCGCGCCCATGGCATCGTCGAGGATATCCGCGGCTATGGCATGCTGGGTGCGGCCGATCTGGCAGCCGGCGCCACCATGGGTGCGCGCGGCTTCCAGGCGCTGACGGCGCTGTACGATGCCGGTGCGATTGTGCGCGTCACGAACGACACGCTGATTTTCGCGCCGCCCTTCGTGATGGAACCTGCCGATCTGGACCATCTGTTCGATACGGTGGAAAAGGTGCTGGCCGGGTTCTGACCGGCATCTCGGGGCCGTCGTCTATCAGGGCATGGTCAGGACCAGCCGTCCATTGACCATGCCCGCCCGCAGCCGGGCCAGGGCGGTGTCGATATCGTCGAAGGCCATGGTTTCGATGTCGGCACGGACATGGCCGCGCAGGGCGAAATCCACCGCCTCCTGAAGATCCGTGCGGGTGCCGACATTCGAGCCGCGGATCGATCGCTCCCAGTTCGAGATCGCGGAAATCGACACCCGGATGGTGTCGCGGTCGCCGCCGGGCAGGCCGATGAACACCACTGTGCCGCCGGGCCTGACCATGGCCAGCGCCTGTTCGAAGGCACGCGGCGCTGTTGCGGTGACCAGGGCCGCATGTACCCCGCCGCCGGTCGCGGCAATCAGCGCGGCGACCGGATCGGGGCCGGTGGCATCGATCATCCGTTCGGCGCCCAGCCTGTGCGCCTGGGCCAGACGATCGGCCGAGACATCCACCGCCACCGGTCGCAGGCCCATCGCGCGGGCATACTGCACGGCGACATGGCCCAGCCCGCCCACGCCGATCACCGCCACCTGCTGCCCCGGCCGGGCTTCCGACCGCTTCAGCCCGCGATAGGTGGTGACACCGGCGCACAGCACCGGCGCCAGTGCCGCCAGATCAGCGCCGGCCGGCAGCCGGGCCACGAAATCGGCCTCGGCCACCATATACTCGGCATAGCCGCCATTGCGGCTGAAGCCGGTGGCACCGCCATCGGGGCAGATCGTCTCCATTCCCGCCAGACAGAAGCCGCACCGGCCGCAGGCATGGGCCATCCAGGGCACGCCTGCGGCATCGCCGATCGCCAGCCCGGAAACGCCCGACCCCAGCGCCACGACATGGCCGGTGACCTCATGGCCGGGGATCAGCGGCAGCAGCGGCGGCGTGCCCCAATCGCCATCCACGATGTGCAGGTCGGAATGGCAGACGCCACAGGCGGCGACGCGGATCAGCACCTCGCCGGCCGCGGGCACCGGCCGCGCGATCTGGCGGAAATGCAGGCCCTGGCCGGGCTGATCCAGTATGGCGGCGCGCATCATGGTCATGGCGTGTGGTGTCTCCGCGTGGCTGCAGGGTCGAAGGCCGGTCACCGCTGCTGATCGGCCGTTCAAGCAGACCCCAGCCACAGCCCGGTGTAAAACAGGAAAGCCGCCGGTTCCGATATCTGAAGCACCGATGGCAGTGGCCATATGGCGACCATTTCCGATATCGGAAGGCGGGGCCATTGCGGGGACCGGATGATCGGGTGGCATCCGGCCGGACGAGGCGCCGGGTTGCGATCGGGTTTTCCGATAGTGCAATCCATGATTTTGAATTGGTCATAGACCGCCGAGGGGCCGCAGGCTGATGGAGCGGCCCGGCGAGCGCCGGGCCATCATCATCAAGCCGGGAAGCAGCGCCCATGATCACGATCACGGCCATCATCACCGTCACGCCGGGCAGCGACGCTCTGATGGCGGCGGAACTTCTGAAGGTGGCGGCGCATGTCCGGGCCAATGAGCCCGACACCATCGATTTCTTCATCAGCCAGTCGCGGGACAATCCCTGCCGGTTCACGACCTATGAACGGTTCACCGATGCGGCGGCGATGGACCGGCATAATGGATCGGATGCGGTGGCGGTGTTCTTCGCCGCGGTCAAACCGCATCTGGCCGAACCGGTCATCCTTGAGACCTGCACCGAACTGTCGGCGAAGTGAAGGATCACGCGTATGTCCGCCGACCTGAAGACCACGGAATACTGGACCGCTCTGGCCCGGACCCTTCGCCCCGACACCGGGTTGTTCATCGACGGCGCTTTCGTCGATGCGGCGGATGGCCGCCGGTTCGAGACGATCAATCCGGCCGATGACGGCGTGCTCGCCGCGGTCGCCCGCGGCGGTGCCGTCGATATCGACCGGGCGGTGGCCTCGGCCCGGCGCGCCTTTCGAACGGCGCCCTGGGCACGGATCGCGCCGCGCGCCCGCATGGCGGTGCTTTATCGCTTCGCCGATCTGATCGAGGCGCATGCAGAGGCATTTGCCGTGCTCGATGCCCAGGATATGGGCAAACCGATTGCCGAGATGCTGACCATCGACGTGCCCGGCAGCCTTGCCTGTTTCCGGTTCATGGCCGAGGCGGCGGACAAGATCACCGGCATGACCACGGCGACGGGTGAGGACGCCCTGCATTACATCCTCAGGCAGCCGCTGGGCGTGGTCGGCTGCATCGTGCCCTGGAACTATCCGCTGATGATGGCGGCCTGGAAGATCGCGCCGGCCCTGGCCGCGGGTAATGCCGTGGTTCTGAAACCCGCCGAACAGTCGCCGTTGAGCGCGCTGCTGCTGGGACGGCTGTTCGTCGAGGCCGGCGGCCCGCCCGGCATTCTGAATGTCGTGCCGGGTTATGGTGAAGAGGCGGGGCAGGCGCTGGCCCGTCATATGGATGTCGACAAGATCGCCTTCACAGGATCCGGCGAGGTTGGCGGGTTGATGATGGTCTATGCCGGCCAGTCAAACCTGAAACATGTCTCGACGGAATGTGGCGGCAAGTCGCCGCATGTCATCATGGCCGATGTCGAAGACCTTGAGGCAGCGGTGAATACCGCGGTTGCCGGCATCTATGGCAATCAGGGCGAGGTGTGCAGCGCCGGGTCACGCATTCTGGTGGAGCGGGCGATCCTGAGCGATTTCGTCGAGGCCTTCGCGGCCCGCACCCGCGCCATTGTGCAGATCGGCAACCCGCTGGACCCGGCAACCACGCTGGGGCCGCTGGTCACGCGCAGTCACCAGAAGCGGGTGTTGAGCTATATCGACATCGGCCGCGACGAGGGCGCGCGGCTGGCCTTTGGCGGTGCGGTGCCCGCCGGCCATAACAGCGGCGCCTGGGTTGAGCCGACCCTGTTCGCCGATGTGGGCAATGGCATGCGGATTGCGAGAGAAGAAATCTTCGGCCCCGTCGGCGCGGTGATCGGCTTCGACGGACCGGACGAGGCGTTGCGGATCGCCAATGACACGGTCTATGGCCTGGCCGCCGGTGTCTGGACGCGTGATCTGGGCAAGGCGCATCGCTTCGCCGCTGGTGTCGCGTGCGGGATGGTGTGGGTGAACGGCTATATGAACGGCGACATGACCCAGCCCTGGGGCGGCTGGAAGCAGACCGGCAATGGCCGCGACAAATGTTTCGACGCCATCGTCGCCCATACCCAGACCAAGAGCGTGTGGGTGACGCTGGGATGAGATCCGGCTGACAGGCCGTCAGTCTTGTTGTGCCGGCTGACAGGCCGTCAGCCTTGTTGTGAAAGCATGCCGACCAGCATGGACCTGTCGTTTCGGCATATCCGGTATTTCGTGGCCGCGGCGGAAGCCGGATCGGTGACGGGGGCGGCGGCGCTGGTCGGGGTGTCGCAATCCGCCGTGACCGAGGCGATCAAGTCGATCGAGCATCAATTGGGGGTGCCGCTGCTTCAGCGCCACCCGCGCGGTGTGTCGCTGACCCATGAGGGCCACCATTTCCTGCGCCATGCCCATGCGATGATCGAGGCGCTGACCGCCGCCGGCCGCACCCTGTCGGCGGCGGGGCGCTCGCTGACCGGACGGCTGGACGTGGGGGTGTCGCCGATGGTCGCCGGCTATTTCCTGGCCGATCTGCTGGCCCGTTTCCGCCGCACCTTTCCAGGCGTCGAGGTCATCCCGTCGGAGGATCGCCGCAGCTTCATCGAACAGTTGCTGATCAATGGCGAGTTGGATGTGGCGATCCTGGTGGTATCGGATCTTGAAGAGAAGGCGGCGCTCGCCTTCGAGGTGCTGGCCCGGTCGCAGAACCGGCTGTGGCTGCCACCCAATCATCGCTTCCTGAAGCGCGACCGGATCAGCCTGTTCGATGTCTGCCAGGAACCGCTGATCGTGCTGACCGCCGATGATTACGGCGACAGCCTGACCCGGATCTTCCGGCGCGCCGGGCTGATGCCACGGGTGCTGTTCCAGACCGGATCGGTGGAGGCGGTGCGCAGTATGGTGGCGACCGGCGCCGGCATCGCCATCGCACCCGACATCGCCTATCGCCCCTGGTCGCTGGAAGGCGACCGGCTGGAGGTGCGCGGCATCGCCGATCCACTGCCGGCCCTGGATGTGGGCGTGGTGTGGCGGCGCGGGCTGGAGCGCGCGGCGGCCGTGGATCATTTTCTTCAGTCCTGCCGGCAGGGGCAGCGCCCCGGCCATCGGGCGGCCGATTGAGCGGGGGGCGCACAGCCATGCACGATCAGCCCGTATACAATACGCCCGGCACGGCCGGACAGGCCGGCACCGACCTGCTGATCGGCGGGCGGCTGATCGCGGGTGAAGGGCCGGAGCGGGTGGTGATCGACCCGTCGACCGGGCTTCAGATCACCAGCCTGCGCGATGCCTCGCTGGTTCAGGTGGACGAGGCGGTGGCGGCGGCTGTGCGGGCGGCACCCGGCTGGGCCGGGCTGACACCGGGCGCGCGGGCCCGGATGCTGCTGGCGATCGCCGATGTCATCGACCGTCAGGCGCCGGTTCTGGCCGCGATCGAGGCGCGCAACTGCGGCAAGCCGCTCGCGGCGTCACGCGATGGCGAACTGCCGCGGGCGGCGGATGTCTTCAGGTTTTTCGCGGGCGCCGCGCGCACCCGCCAGGATATGGCGGCCGATGCCTATCTGCCCGGCCGCACCAGCATTCTGATGCGCGAACCGCTGGGCGTGGTGGCGGCGATCATCCCCTGGAACTATCCGCTGATGATCGCCGCCTGGAAGCTGGCGCCGGCGTTGGCCGCCGGCAACACCGTGGTGCTGAAGCCCGGCGAGGAGGCGCCCCTGTCGCTTCTGACACTGGCGGCGATGCTGGCCGACATCCTGCCCGCCGGGGTGCTGAACGTGGTGGCGGGCAGCGGCGAGGCGGTGGGGCAGGCGCTGGTGCGCCATCCGGGCGTGGCGTTGGTCAGCGTGACCGGCGATCTGGTCACCGGCCGCAAGGTGCTGGATGGTGCGGCCTTCGGCGTGAAACGCAGCCTGCTGGAACTGGGCGGCAACGCGCCGGTGATCGTGGCCGAGGATGCCGATATCGACCGGCTGGTGGCCTGTGTCCGCCGGGCGGGCTTCTATAATGCCGGCCAGGACTGCACGGCCGCGGCGCGGCTGTTCGTGGCGCCGGGCATCCATGACCGGCTGGTCGAGCGGCTGGTGGCGGCGGTGTCGACGATCCGCGTCGGGTCACCCTTCGACCCGGTCACCGAGATGGGGCCGCTGATATCGTCCCGCCAGCGCGACCGGGTCGCCAGCTATGTGGAGCGCGCGCGGGCATCGGGCACCGCCACGATCGCGACCGGCGGTGCATCCATTCCCGGCAATGGCTGCTTCTACGCGCCGACCGTGATCGTGAATGCCGCCCCGCAGGACGAGATCGTGACCCGCGAGGTCTTCGGGCCGGTGGTCACCGTCACGCGCTCGGCCGATGTGGATGAGGCGCTGCGCTTCGCCAACCGGTCGGAACACGGGCTGGCGGCATCGGTGTGGACCCGCGATATCGGCCGGGCGATGGCGTTCGGGCGCCGGCTGGACTATGGCTGCGTCTGGATCAACGATCACATGGTGTTTCCGGCCGAGATGCCCCATGGCGGCCGGCGTCGGTCGGGCTTTGGCTATGACATGTCGGTGCATGCGCTGGATCAATATTCGGTGGCCAAGCACATCCTGCTCAACGAGGATGGTCCGTCATGACGCAGCAGACGGGCAGGGGAGGGCCAGGGCGGCGATCAGGCCTGCATCAGGGCATTCAGGGCATCGGTCAGCCGGTCCAGCCGTTCAGGGCTGAGGGCGGCTTCCAGTCGGGCCTGCTGGGCTGCCAGAATCGGCTGGACGCGCTGCCACAATTCCTGGCCGCGCGGCGCCATGAAGATCAGCACCCGCCGGCGGTCGTCGGGGTC
Source organism: Tistrella bauzanensis (assembly GCF_014636235.1). NCBI lineage: Bacteria > Pseudomonadati > Pseudomonadota > Alphaproteobacteria > Geminicoccales > Geminicoccaceae > Tistrella > Tistrella bauzanensis. The sequence goes on along the minus strand of NZ_BMDZ01000079.1, from coordinate 8,379 downwards.
GGGCGCGCGGAAGACCAGCGATTGCGACACCATCCGGTCGATCATCTTGGTCATGGTCGGCGGATCGACCAGCACCGCATCGGCCAGGTCCGACATCGGCCGGCCCTGGGTGTCGTCGAGCAGGCCAAGCACCCGGGCGGTCGACAGCGGGATCTTTTCGGGGCGCAACGCCTCTTCCAACTCGCGTTCAAGCGAGCGGGTGGCGCGGGCCGTGATATAGGCGATGTGATGCTCGATGGACGGCGGCACGAAGACGCTGCAACCTCGATTGCGGGGGCGGGAGGACGGCTGGACCACGCATGGCGGACCGATGACCAGCCGGCAGGCCGGATCATTTATCCGACGCGCAGTGGTTTAGGCAAGTGACGGACATGCACGAACGGGGGAAGGGCGGGGATCGAACGGCGCCAACGACGATCAAGACGGGTGCACCCGCATGTCGGATAACCGCCGCTGACGACATCCCGGCCTTGTGCCAATCCAGGGAGAGGCTTTGATGAACATTGGACTTCTGATCCAGCGCCAGGGCCCGGCGGGTATCTGGGGGCCATCCTGCGAGACCAGCGCCCGGCTGGCGGTGGCGGAAATCAACACCGCCGGCGGCATCGGCGGCCGCGAGGTCGCGATCGACATCTTCGATGCCGGCCTGCCGCCTGAGCGTATCGCCGCGCAGATCTCGGGCGCGATCGCCGCCCGCACCATCGACGCGGTGGTGGCGATGCATCCGAGCGATCTTCGCGCGACGATGGCGGCCACGATCGCCGGCCGCGTGCCCTATGTCTATACGCCGCAATACGAGGGTGGCGAGCGGGCGCCGGGGGTGTACACCATCGGCGAGACCAGCCGGGAGTTGCTGCCCCCGGCCATGGCCTGGATGGGGGAACGCGAGCGCGTGGAGCGCTGGTTCATCCTGGGCAATGATTATGTCTGGCCCAGGCGGTCGGCGGTGCTGGTCAAGGCGATCGCCGGGCGGATGGGCGCGCGGGTGGTGGGGGAGCGCTATGTGCCCTGGATCCATGGCGATTTCACCGCCGAACTGGATGCCATCCGCGCCAGCGGTGCCGATGGCGTGCTGCTGCTGCTGCTGGGCGAAGACGCGATCAGCTTCCATCGCGCCTTCGGCGAGGCCGGCCTTGCCAGTGCCGCAAGCCGGCTGTGCATGGCCTTCGACGAGAACCTGCTCTATGCCGTGGGGGAAGAGAACACCGAGCGGCTGTTCAGCGTCTCGGGCTATTTCTGCAACCTCGACACCGCCGCCAACAACAGCTTCCTCGACAGCTATCAGGCGATGTTCGGCCGAAGGTCGCCGGTGCCCAACATGCTGGGGCAATCGTGCTACGAAGGTGTGCACTTCCTGAAAAGCCTGGTCGACACCGCACCGGTCAGCGGCGGGCTGACGCGGCGGCGCGACCGCTTTCATCTGCCGCATCGATCGGCCCGCAGCCACGACGCCATGGCCGGGCCGCTTGCAGTTCATTTGGCGACTGTACAAGGCATTGATTTCAAACATATTGCCTCGTTCTGACCGTGCCCTGGCCGCCGGGCCGGATTGCGGGAGCATCAGAGAGGCCGGTCGGGGAACGCCCCAGGACCGGCCTCTGATCATCTCTCTTTTTTGCGGCGCATCATATAGTTGACTTTTCAACACTGACGAATTCAAATACCTGTAATGACGTCGTCGCGACGGGGAGCGTCGGAGACGGCCATTGGCAGGGAGCAGCCGACCTATGTCCAAAAACCGGACAGACCTCACCACCCGTGGCGCCGCATCGGGCAGCGTCACCCGCAGAACCTTTCTCCGCAGCACGGCGCTTGCCGCCGGCGGTCTGATCGCGGCACCCGCGATCATGCGCCATGCGGCGCTCGGCTCGGACGATCCGATCCTGATCGGCAGCCTGCACGACCAGTCGGGCGCGGTCGGCACCTCGGGCGTGCCGATGGTGCGGGCGCTTGAACTCGGCATCGAGGAAGTGAACGCGGCGGGCGGCGTTCTGGGCCGGCCGCTGAAGCTGGTGCATTACGACACCCAGTCGAACATCCAGCTCTACACCCAGTATGCCCAGCAGATCGCGCTGAAGGACAAGGTGGCGGTGGTGCATGGCGGCATCACCTCGGCCTCACGCGAAGCGATCCGCCCGGTCTTCGGGCGCTACAAGACGCTGTATTTCTATAACACCCTCTATGAGGGCGGCGTCTGCGACCGCAACGTGTTCTCGACCGGCACCACCCCGGCCCAGACCGTCGAAAAGCTGGTGCCTTACGCGCTGGAGCGCTGGGGCAAGAAGGTCTACATCCTGGCGGCCGACTATAATTACGGCCAGATCACCGCCAAATGGATGGAGAAATACACAAAGGACAATGGCGGCGAGGTGCTGTCGGTCGACTTCTTCCCGCTCGACGTGACCAATTTCGGCTCGACGATCAGCAAGATCCAGCAGGCCAAGCCCGATGTGGTGTTCTCGGCCCTGGTTGGCGGCAATCACACCGCCTTCTATCGCCAATGGGCGGCGGCGGGGCTGAAGGGCTCGATCCCGATCGCCTCGACCACCTTCGGTCTGGTCAACGAACTGGCGGCGCTGGAGGCCTCGGAAAGCGACGGCATCATCAGCGGTTACGGCTATTACGAGGAACTGACCACGCCGGCCAGCACCAAATTCACCGGCGCGCTGAAAGAGAAATTCCCCGGCATCCCCTATATCAGCGAGCTGGCGGCCTGCACCTATGAAGGCTTCCATCTGTGGGTCGAGGCGGCGAAGAAGGCCCAGTCGATCGACCGCATGAAGGTGACCGAGGCGCTGGAGTCGGGCATGAGCTTCGACGGCCCGACCGGCACGGTCACCATCGATCACAAGACCCATCACACCGTGCGCAACGCCTTCCTGGCAGAAGCCAAGGAGAAGCTGTGGAGCGTGGTCGGCAGCTATCCCGACCAGCCGCCGGCCGATACCGCGGCGGTGTGCGACCTGATCGCCAACCCCCGCGATACCAAGCAGTACGTCATCTCGCTCTGACAGGGGACAGGCTCATGGATCTCGCAGCCGTCCTGACCCTGGATGTGCTGAACGGCATCGCCTCGCTGATCCTTCTGTGCACGGGGCTCGCCGTCATCTTCGGGATGATGAAGATCATCAACCTCGCCCATGGCGAATTCCTGATGCTGGGCGCCTATGCCACGGTGGTCGCCGTGGATAGCGGCATCAATATCTGGATCGCCATGCTGGTGATCTCGCCGGTCTTCGTGGGGTTGGTCGGGCTGGTGGTGGAGCGGACCTTCATCCGCCTGCTCTATGGGCGGCTGGTGGATTCGATGCTCGCCACCTGGGGCCTGAGCCTGTTTCTCGTGGGCCTGATCACCACCATCTTCGGCAACACGATCAAAAGCGTGCCGTCGCCGCTTGGCGGTTTCACCATCGGCGCCTATCGCAGCAGCCAGTACACGGTGTTTCTGGTGGTGGTGGCGGCGCTGCTGCTCGGCGGATTGTGGCTGCTGATGCGCCGCACCCGCTTCGGGCTGATCGCCCGCGCCACCATGCAGAACCCCGACATGGCGGCGGCCATGGGGGTCAGCCCGCCCAAGGTCTATATGGCGACCTTCGGGCTGGGAGCGGCGATCACCGGTCTGGCCGGCGGCCTGCTCGCCCCCGTGGCCGGTGTGCTGCCCACCATGGGCGCCGCCTATATCGCCAAGGCCTTCATCACCGTGGTGGCGGGTGGGGCATCGGTGATCACCGGCAGCGCCACGGCATCGGGGCTGTTCGGCTTCATCAACCAGTCCGCCTCGTATCTGACGACCCCGGTGATCGGCGAGGTGTTCCTGTTCGTGTTCGCGATCGTGCTGATCCGCCTGTTGCCCCAGGGCATCTCGGGACGCTTCTTCAGGGGGAGCCTCTGATCCATGCCCACAGAAAACGCAAGCCTGACCAATGCGGGCCTGACCAATGCGGGCCTTACCCATGCCAATCTGGCAAAAGGTGCCCAGACCCTGGGCATCGTCGCCGCCGCCGCCCTGGTCGTGTTCATGCCGATGATGGTCGAGCTGTTCGACCTGATGCAGTACACCATCTTCGCGGTGATGGGCATTCTGGCGCTCAGCCTGGGCTTCATCTGGGGCTTCGGCGGCATCATGTCCTTCGGCCAGACCGCCTTCTTCGGTCTTGGCGCCTATACCTTCGCCGTCACCGCCATCAACACCGATGGTGGCTGGTCGGCGGTGGCGCTGGCGGTGCTGGTGCCGGCGGTGTTCGCGGCGGTGCTCGGCTATTTCATGTTCTATGGCCGGATCAGTGATGTCTATCTGGGCGTGATCACGCTGACCGTGACGCTGATCCTGTTCAACGTGGTCAACAGCACCGCTGGTGACGCCTATACCATCGGCGATGCGCCGCTTGGCGGGTTCAACGGCATTCCAGCGGTGCCGGGGCTGTCGATGCCGGGAAACCCCGACTACTTCTTCGGACCTGAGGAGAACTGGTATCTCTCGGCCGGATGTCTGCTGCTGGTCTATCTGCTGCTGAAGGGCGTGCTGCGCACCCATTTCGGGCGGGTGGTGGTGGCCGTGCGCGAGAACGAGACCCGGGCCGCGCTGCTCGGCTATGACCCGCGGATCTACAAGCTGCTCGCCTTCGTCATCGGCGGCGGTGTGGCGGGGCTTGCCGGCTGCCTGTTCACCAATTGGGGCGCCTTCGTCAGCCCCACGGTGTTCAGCTTGTCGACCGCGGCGCAGATCATCATCTGGGTGACCATCGGCGGGCTTGGCACTCTGCTGGGGCCGGTGATCGGCTGCTTCCTGATGCAGTATCTGATCCTGCAGATCGGCACTCAGCAAAGCTTCAACGCCGATCTGGTGATGGGCGCCATCCTCCTGGCCTTCGTGCTGGCGATGCCGATGGGGCTGGTGCCGATGGCGCGGCTGCTGGCCTGGCGGGTGATCGAGCGGCTGTGGCCGGCCGGCGCCGGCGGCCAGGACGCCGATACCGCCGATGCCACGCCCGATGCCCGCATGGCCGAGGGGGCGAAGTGACATGACCATCCAGGACACCATCGCCGCCGACGGCATCCTGCTTCAGACCAGCAATCTGACCATGCGCTTCGGTGGCGTGGTCGCGGTCAGCGATGTCAGCCTGACCCTGCGCGAACTGGAACTGCGCTGCCTGATCGGCCCCAACGGCGCCGGCAAGAGCACCTTCTTCAAGATGCTGACCGGTCAGTTGAAGCCCAGCACCGGTGCGATCAGCTTCCGCGGCGCGCCGATCGCCGGCGATGATCCGCATGCCATCGCCCGGCGCGGCATCGGCATCAAGACCCAGGTGCCGAACGTGTTCGATGGCTTGAGCGTGCGCGAGCATATCTGGCTGGCGGCGCGGCGCCAGCATCTGGACCGGCGGGCCAATGACATCGTGGCCTCGGTTCTGGATCGGATCCGGATGACCCATCTGGCCGGTGCCCAGGTCGGGCGCCTGTCTCATGGCCAGCGGCAATGGGTGGAGATCGGCATGGTGATCGCCGGCGATCCGGACCTGATCCTGCTGGACGAACCGGCCGCCGGCATGACCCATGACGAGGTGCTGCGCACGGCGGAGATCATCCGCGATATCAACCAGACCAAGGCCTTGATCGTGGTCGAGCACGACATGCAGTTCATCCGGATGATCGCCAAGACCGTGACCGTGTTCAATCAGGGGGCGGTGCTGGTGGAAAACACCGTCGATGCGGTGCTGGCCGATCAGCGGGTGCGCGACGTCTATCTTGGCAAGAAGGTGCATTGAGATGGCGGAGCTGTTGTCGGTTCAGGGGCTGCGCGCGGGCTATGGCCGTATCCCGATCCTGATGGGCATCGATTTCACTTTGGCGCCGGGTGAGTTCCTTGGGATTCTTGGCCATAACGGCATGGGCAAGACCACGCTGATCCGCAGCCTGATGGGCTATCTGCCGGCCACCGCCGGGCGGATCACGCTCGATGGTCGCGACGTCACCGCCGCCAAGCCGGCGCAGAAGGCAGCCGCCGGCATCGGCTATGTCCCGCAGGGTCGCCAGATCTTTCCCGATCTGTCGGTGTTTGAAAACCTGCGGATGGGACAGGCCGGCAAGCGCCGCGAGGACAAGGCGGTGATCGACCAGGTGCTGAGCCTGTTTCCGCGCCTGACCCGGCTGCTGGACCGGCGCGGCGGCGCGCTGTCGGGCGGCGAACAGCAATTGCTGGCGCTGGCCCGGTGTCTGTGCACGCAACCCCGCATCATTCTGCTCGACGAGCCGACCGAGGGCATCCAGCCCAACATCCTGGATGAGATTGTGGAAACCCTTCAGGATCTGCGCCGCCAATCGGGTATCGCGATGATCCTGGTCGAACAGAACCTGGAATTCCTGACCGCCCTCTCGGACCGGCTGCTGATCATCCAGAAGGGGGTGATCACGGACGAGGTCTCGCCGGACATGATGGCGGATCCGGAGCGCATTGCCGACTTTGTCGGCATGCACGCGTGAAGACTGACGACTTTGTCGGCATGCACGCGTGAAGACCGCCGACCTCAAAACGACCCACAGGCCCCCGCCAGACTTTCGGTGAGACGATCAGGCCCGACGCGGGTGGCGCGACCAGACGGTTCGCGCCACGACACCCGGCCTTTGACCTTTTCGTCCGCCAGCCTCTGGCTTCATGTTCAAGGACAACGGAGACAACCATGTCCGTCACCCGCCCCAATGTCGACCAGTTGACCGATCTCGCCGCCGGTCTCGGCATCACGCTGAGCGCCGCCGAGGCCGCCGAATATCTGACCCTGATGGAGGGCAATTTCGCGGCCTATGATCTGATCGACGCGCTGCCCGACAATATCCCGGTCGTCACCTATCCCCGCACCCCCGGCTATCGCCCGACGGGTCCTGAGAACAAGTACAATGCCTGGTATGTGAAGTCGGAAGTGAAGGGTGCGGCCAGTGGCAAGCTTGCCGGCCGCACCGTGGTTCTGAAGGACAATGTGGCCCTGGCCGGCGTGCCGATGATGAACGGCGCCTCGACGCTGGAAGGTTATATTCCGGCACTGGACGCCACCATCGTCACCCGCATGCTCGACGAAGGCGCCACCATCGTCGGCAAGGCGACCTGCGAATTCTTCTGCCTGTCGGGTGGCAGCCACACCTCGCAGCCCGGCCCGGTGCATAACCCCTACAAGTATGGATATTCGGCTGGCGGATCGTCTTCGGGTAGTGCCGCGCTGGTCGCGGCGGGCGAAGTCGACATGGCGATCGGCGGCGACCAGGGCGGGTCGATCCGGATGCCGTCTGCCTTGTGCGGCCTGTATGGCATGAAGCCCACCCACGGGCTGGTGCCCTATACCGGCGTGATGCCGATCGAGGCCACGATCGACCATACCGGCCCGATGACCAGCAATGTCGCCGACAACGCGCTGCTGCTGGAAGTGCTGGCCGGCGCCGACGGACTCGATCCGCGCCAGTATGCGCCGGTCACCGCCGCCTATACCGAGGCGCTGGGCAAGGGCGTCGCGGGCATGAAGATCGCGATGCTGAAGGAAGGCTTCGAGGTCGCCAATGGCGATCCGGCGGTCTACGACAAGGTGCGGGCGGCCGCCGAAAAGCTGAAGGAACTGGGTGCCGAGATCACCGAAATCTCGATCCCCGAGCACTTCACCGCAGCGGCGATCTGGGGGCCGATCGCGCTGGAGGGCCTGCAGTGGCAGATGATGCACGGCAACGGCATGGGGATGAACTGGAAGGGCCTGTACAATGTCGGCCTGCTGGATGCTCATGCCGGCTGGCGTCAGCGGGCCGATGAGCTGTCACCGTCGCTGAAGATTTCGATGTTCATCGGCGAATACTTCATCCAGAAGTATAACGGTCGTTTCTATGCCAAATCGCAGAACATCGCCCGGCTGGTGAAGGCGGCCTATGACGCGGCCCTGGCCGAATACGACCTGCTGCTGATGCCGACCTGCCCGATCGTGGCACCGGAACATCCCGGCCCCGATGCCTCGCTGACCGAATACATCACCAAGGCCTTCGCGGTGCTGGGCAACACCCAGCAGTTCGACGTGACCGGCCACCCGGCAATGACCGTGCCCTGCGGCCTGATCGACGGCCTGCCGGTGGGCATGATGCTGGTCGGCAAGGATTACGACGAGAGCACGATCTATGCCGCCGCGGCCGCTTTCGAGGGCGTCGGCGACTGGAAGACCTTCTAACCGCGTGACGACGCCTGGCGGCGGTGCGGCCAAGCATGACGACCGCTAGGGAAGACGGGAAGCAAGGGCCGCTTTTCAGGCGGCCCTTGCTTCTTTGCACATCCGAGGCTGTTGCCGAATGCCCGCTACCCATGGTTTGACGCCGTCTGCTGACGGCTTGGGAGCTTGGCGGGGGTCTCGCGCGGTT
>NZ_BMDZ01000078.1 GCF_014636235.1 Tistrella bauzanensis | reverse complement strand
CTCGTCGATCAGCCGTGGCTCATCATGTCCATCGGCATGCGATCATGGGCACATGGGTGACCGTCCATGGGACTTGGTATGAGATGCACATACCAGTCGGCCTGGAACACCACGTCAAATCCTAGATGGGTCTGCCAGAAGGCAGCCGTCTCGGCCACGCGATCGGTCATGATCACCGGATAGCAGCTCTCGATCTTCATGATGCGTCTTGTCCTTTCCCCGGATGGCGGTGGTTTGCAGGACCACATCTTCATTAAACATACAGACTGACTGTTTGTAAATATGTAGATTGCGGACACCGGCCGTCGGGCTTAGCGTGACAGTGCACGGAATGGGCAGCGGGCCGCTGAGCCGCGCGGGATCGGGGCCAGGCGAGGACACGGAGACATGACCGAACACAGCGACGACAGCGACGGGGATGGCGCTGCCGGCACGCGGCCGAGGCGCAGCAATCAGCAGCGGTCGGCCGATACGCGGCGGGCGCTGATCAGGGCCGCACGGGCGCTGTTTGCCGTTCATGGCTATGCCGCCACTGGCACGCCCGAAATTCTGGCCCGGGCGGGCGTCAGCCGCGGCGCGCTGTATCACCAGTTCCCCGACAAGGCGGCGCTGTTTCAGGCGGTGCTGGAAGATGCGCAGGCCAATATCGTGGCTGCGATCGACCGGGCAGCCCATGCCGCCCCCGATGCCCTGCATGCTTTACGGGCCGGATCGCGCGCCTTCGTCACCACCGCGACCCGGCCCGATATCCGCCAGATCGTGCTGATCGACGGGCCGGCGGTGCTGGGCTGGGAGACATGGCGCAAGGTCGATGCCGCCCATGGACTGGGCACCCTGGTTCTGGGGCTGAATGCCCTGGCAGACGAGGGCCGGTTACGGCCGGGCCTGTCGGTGCAAGCCCTGGCGCTGATGCTGTCAGGGGCCCTGAACGAAGCCGCCTTGGGCCTTGCCGCCGCCGATGGTCGCGTCACCGGGCCGGCTGTGAACATGGCGATCGATGCCCTGATCGATGGCATCGTGCTGCCGTCACTCTGATCCGGCGACAAAATCCACGGCAGCCGCGATCACCGCCGGGTCGGCCAGGATCCGGCCATGGCCCAACCCGTCATGTTCGATCATCCGCGCGCCCGGCCAGGCGGCGGCAGAGGCGCGCCCGGCCTCGATCGGCACCACCCGGTCATCGGTGGCGTGAATGAACAGGGCCGGCTGGCGAAGCTCGCGCGCCTGATGCAGCAGGTTCATGGCATGAAGCTCGGTGCCGAGGGCCACTAGTTCAGCCTCGAACACCGCCCATTCCATCGCGTCATACGCGAAGCGCGCCGCCGCGGCCCGGGCCCCGTCGAGATAGCGGACCGGCGACGACACCAGCGCCACCCGTGCGACATCCGCACCGTCCAGCAATGCCACAGCCGTGGCCGCGCAGCCGATGGAATGGGCGATGAGACCCTGCACCGCCCCGGCATGACGCGCCGCATGGGCAACTGTCGCCGCCACCGCCATGGCCAGTTGCGGAATGGTCGCGGTGCTGCCACCCGACCCGCCATGGGCCGGCAGATCAGGTGCGAGAACCGTGAAACCTTTGGCCTGCAACGGTGCCACGAAGCCCGCCATGTCGGCATGGCTGCCTTCCCAGCCATGGACCAGAACCATGCTCGATCCGGTGGGCGTTGCACCATCGGCCGGTGCCCATTGGCGGATCAGCATGCCGGTTCCCGCCACATCGATCTCGGTCAGGCTGTCGGGCATCGGCATCTGCCGCGCCGGGCGTGCCCGGCGGCGGTCGGGGGTGATGAGAGCGCGGGCCAACTGGCGCGGGGTCGGGCGCCGGGCTGGCGTCGTGGAGGCATCGGGGTCTGCCAGGGTGGAGGGCTGGGTGGACATCGGCAGGGTCGCCTCTTCTGATGGTCATTGACGTTATATATGATAATCATCATATAATCGGTCATGGCAACACAAATGGCGCATGCCGACGTGGCACCGCCCCTCCCCTGACGCCAACCGTTCCCCTGACGCAAAGGACAGGTCTTCCCCATGACCAGCACCGTCATCGCCGGCTATGTCCGCACGCCGTTTCATTTCGCCCGCAAGGGCGCCCTGGCCGGGGTCCGCCCGGATGATCTGGCAGCCACCACCATTCGCGCACTGGTCGAGCGTGCGGAGCTGGACCCGGCGCTGATCGAGGATGTGATCATGGGCTGCGCCTATCCCGAGGCTGAACAGGGCGACAACGTCGCCCGTGTCGCCCTGCTGCTGGCCGGCCTGCCTCAATCGATCGGCGGCATGACCGTGAACCGGTTCTGCGGATCGTCGATGTCGGCGGTCCATATCGCCCATGGCCAGATCGCGACCGGCGCCGGCGAGGCCTTCATCTGCGCCGGGGTGGAATCGATGAGCCGCGTGCCCCAGGGCGGCTTCAATCACAACCCCAATCCGCGCTTCCGCAGCCCCTCTCGGCCAGATGCCGACCTCATTGTCGATGCCCATATCACCATGGGTGAGACGGCGGAGAATGTCGCGACGCAGTATCATGTGGTGCGCAGCGATCAGGAGAAGCTGGCGCTCGCCTCGCAGCGGAAGGCGGCTGCCGCCCGTGCCGATGGTCGGCTGGCCGATGAAATCGTGCCGGTGACCACACCTGATGGCGCGGTCATCGACAGCGATGGCTGCCTCAGGCCTCAGACGACGCTGGAGGCTCTGGCCGGATTGAAGCCCGCCTTCCGGCCCGACGGCACCGTCACCGCCGGCACCGCATCGCCACTCACCGATGGTGCCGCCGCCGTGCTGGTGACGTCGGAAGCCTTCGCCATCCGCCACAACCTGTCGATCCTGGCGCGGGTGCGCGCCACCGCCATTGCCGGCTGTCCGCGGGAAATCATGGGCATCGGGCCGGTGCCGGCCACGCGCAAGGCACTTGCCCGCGCGGGCCTGACCATCGCCGATATCGACGTGGTCGAAATCAACGAGGCCTTCGGCAGTCAGGCGCTGGCCTGCATCCGGGAGCTTGAGATACCGGAGGCGATCGTGAACATCGACGGTGGCGCCATCGCCATCGGCCATCCGCTGGGCGCCACCGGTGCCCGGATCACCGGCAAGGCCGCGCAGTTGCTGAAGCGCATCGGCGGCCGCTATGCCCTCGCCACCCAGTGCATCGGCGGCGGCCAGGGCATCGCGACCATTCTTGAAGCCGTCTGATCAGGCGCGTTCAGCGTCAGGTTGCCGAGCGGTGTCTGCGGTCGAACTGCGCCCAGACACCGGCCGGGCCATCCCAGTCGCCCCGGCTGGCGGCCTTGGAATATTCGGTCGCGCGCTGCTCGAAGAAATTGGCGTGCTCAACGCCGTTCAGAATTTCGACCAGCCAGGGCAACGGATGCGGCACCAGCGGTCGTGCGCCATCCTCGACGTCGGAATAACAGCCATGAACCGGCCGCAGGCCAAGCTGGGTCAGCCGCCAGTCGGCGATATAGCGGATATAGGCCTTGATATCGGCCGGCGTCATACCGTGCACCGGCCCCAGTTCGAAGGCCAGATCGATGAACCGGTCTTCCAGCGACACCATGGTGCGGGCCAGATCGATGATGTCATCGCGGACCGATGCGGTCACGGCGCCGGTCTCGCGATGCCATTCATGAAACAGGCGGATGATGCCGGCGCAATGCAGGCTTTCATCGCGCACCGACCAGCTCACGATCTGGCCCATGCCGTTCATCTTGTTGTGGCGCGGAAAGTTCAGCAGCATCGCGAAACTGGCGAACAGCGCCATGCCCTCGGTGAAGGCACCGAACATCGCCAGCGTCCGCGCCACATCCGCAACCGTGCCCGTGCCGAAACTGTGCATGTAATCGGCCTTGGCGCGCATATCGCCATAGCTGCGGAAGGCCTCGAATTCAGCCTGTGGCATGCCCAGCGTCTTCAACAGCAGGGCATAGGCATCGATATGCACGGTTTCCATGTTCGAGAACGCCGCCATCATCATCTGGATCTCCAGCGGCTGGAACAGCGGGATATAGCGCTTCAGATAATTGTCACCAACCTCGATATCCGACTGGGTGAAGAAGCGGAAGATCTGGGTGAGCAACTGGCGTTCGGCATCGCTGACCCGGTCGGAATGCCAATCCTTGATATCACCGCCAAGCGGTACTTCCTCGCCCATCCAATGGGCCTGCTGCTGGCGCTTCCAGAAGCCATAGGCCCAAGGGTAGCGGTCGACGTCATAGCTGCCGGTCGCGGTCAGCAAGCCGACGCGACCAGTGCCGATCAGGGTCATTGGATCGAGCGTGCCCGGGATGCCGGCAAGGCCATGGGTGCGGATCGTCACTGACATGCAAGGCATTCCTCATAATCGGTCGGCGCGACACGTGCCGCGGAGGTCGACACGGCATCCGTTCCGCTGGTCGCCATGCTGTCGGCATCTCCCGCGAAGCCCGCGCGCTGCAACGCCCGCGACCGGCAGTAATACAGGCTCTTCACCCCCCGCTCCCAGGCGGTCCAGTGCAGCATATGCAGATCCCATTTATCGATATCGGCCGGCAGATACAGGTTCAGTGACTGGCTCTGGCAGATGAATGGCGCGCGGTCGGCGGCGAAATCGATGATCCAGCGTTGATCGATCTCGAAGGCGGTGCGGAACACTGCCTTTTCCTCTGCGGTCAACGCATTCAGATGCTGCACCGATCCCTCATGACCCAGAATAGACTGCCAGACCGCCGGCCTATCCAGCCCCTTGGCGGCCAGCAGCCGGACAAGATGCGGATTGCGCACCGATATCGCGCCCGACAGGGTCTTGTGGGTGTAGATATTGGCGGGGATCGGCTCGATGCAGGCGCTGGTGCCACCACAGATGATGCTGATCGATGCTGTGGGCGCGATGGCGAGTTTGTGGCTGAACCGCGCCTGCATGCCGGCTTCGGCCGCGTCGGGACAGGGGCCGCGCTCGCCAGCCAGGAACACCGATGCCCGGTCGGCCTCGCGCCGCAGCTTGCGGAAGATGGCGAGATTCCACGCCTTGGCCATGGCGCTTTCGAACGGAATGCCTCGCGCCTGAAGAAAGGCGTGAAAGCCCATCACGCCCAGCCCGACCGAGCGTTCGCGCATCGCTGAATAGCGCGCGCGGGCCATGCTGTCGGGCGCGGTCTCGATGAAGCTGGTCAGCACATTGTCGAGGAAGCGCATCACATCCTCGACGAAGCCCGGCGCCTCATTCCATGCGTCCCAGGTCTCGATGTTCAACGAGGCGAGGCAGCAGACCGCGGTGCGCTCCCGGTCGTGATGATCCAGGCCGGTGGGCAGGGTGATCTCGCTGCACAGGTTCGAGGTCGACACATCCAGCCCCAGCATCCGCTGGTGGCACGGCAGCGCCCGGTTGACCGTGTCGATGAACAACAGATAAGGCTCACCGGTCTGAAGCCGGGTTTCAAGGATGCGCTGCCACAGCCGGCGGGCATCCACCCGCCGGATCTCGCTGCCGTCACAGGGGCTGCGCAGCGCGACATCATCCCCTGTCTTCACCGCCGCCATGAAGGCATCGGTGATGTTGATCCCGTGATGCAGGTTCAGGCCCTTGCGGTTGAAATCGCCCGACGCCTTGCGGATCTCCAGGAATTCCTCGATCTCGGGATGATGAATGTCCAGATAGACCGCCGCCGATCCGCGGCGCAGCGACCCTTGCGAAATCGCCAGGGTCAGGCCGTCCATGACATGAATGAACGGAATGATGCCCGACGTCTCGCCACAGCCCTTCACGGTTTCGCCGATCGACCGGACCTGACCCCAATAGGTGCCGATGCCGCCGCCATTCGAGGCCAGTGCCACATTCTCGTTCCAGGTCCGGACGATACCGTCCAGGCTGTCGGGAACGGCGTTCAGGAAGCACGAAATCGGCAGGCCCCGCGCGGTGCCGCCATTGGACAGGATGGGTGTCGCCGGCATGAACCACAGCCGCGACATCGCATCATAGATCCGCTGGGCATGGTCGATATCGTCGCCATAGGCACAGGCCACCCGCGCGAACAGATCCTGATACCGCTCCCCCGGCATCAGATAGCGGTCGCGCAATGTCGCCTTGCCGAAATCGGTCAGCAGCGTGTCGCGACCATGATCGATGGCAAGATCCGAGGGCCGCGGTGCCGGTGCCAGCGTTACCGGTGCCAGCGGGGCCGGCAGCGGCGCATGCCGTATCCGCCCGGCCCCGACCGGCGCGGTAACGGGAACCAGATGACCATGACGGTCGAAGTCGAAGGCCGCAGACGACATGGTGTTCACCCATCTGCCCTGGCGGAGCGGTTCCGGGTGAACGCAGGGCGATGAGGCCACAGCCCTGGCCCGGAACAACCGGGCAAGGCATGAGCTGCCGCCTGCGCCCGCCGGGACTCCCCGCCCAGGGACGTTTCAACAGGTTCGCGGCAGGTCTCCTGGCTCGCGGGTCGCCACTGCCACACAGGCCTTCCCGGCATGTCGTCATGCCAGTGGCACCAGATCGTGTGGTCGCTCGCCGCCTACAGTTGCGGGGACAGCTTCGGATTTGGCGAGCACCTCTGAGCCGCCCACCGCACCGAATTCCCTCTTAGCCCCATATTTTGTGGATATGAGGAACCGAGAACACTGCATATTGTGCAGATGGACACCCTGTCGTCAAGGCTGGCATTCCTGGGCGCGTTCAAGGCCAAGCCGGGCCAGCACCGCCTCGATGGCCCGCAGCCGGTCGGGTGCCACCTCGCCGTCAATCGTGATGCGCTTTGCCGCCGGATCCGCGCAGCGGATCGCGAGGCCCTCTCCGGTCTCGCCAAGCGCCGCCCGAACCCGATGTTCGGCCGCGAGCTGACGCAGGCGAAAGCGTGCGATCTTGCCAAGCGGGGTCAAGGGCAGGTCGGGCAGCACGAACACATGGCGCGGCCGCGCCGGCGGCTCGGCGATGTGCGCGGCCATAAAGGCCGCGATGTCGTCTTCGGAGCAGATCATGCCGGCGCGCGGCATCACATAAAGCACCGGCAGTTCCCCGGCATAATCGTCGGGCATGGCAACCGCCGCCGCCTGGGCGACCGCCGGATGGGCATGCGCGACCGCCTCGATCGCCACCGGATCGATGTTGTGACCGCTGCGGATGATCACGTCCTTGGCCCGGCCGATGATCCGGAGCTCGCCCGATGGCAGCACCTCGCCCCGATCACCCGATCGCAGCCAGCCGTCCTGCGGGCGATCCACGGTGCCGGCAGCGGTGCGATAGCCCTGGAAGACATGCGGGCCCGCCACCAGAACCTCGCCCTGCGCACCGGGGAGACGGGCCGCGTCGACCGCGCCCAGCGCCACACGCGCCAGCGGCACCGGCGGGCCCACGGCATGGTCGTGGAACCGGCCGTCAGCCGGCTGGACCGACACGATCCCGCCGGTCTCGGTCATGCCATAGAGCTGGCAGACCGGGCATGCGGCGATCTTTTCCACCCGCGCCGCCAGTTCGGGCGCCAGCGGCGAACCGCCGGTCAGGATCGCCCGCAGCCGGTCGAGGCGCGCGGACCCGCGCGGGCTGTCGGCGATGGCCGCCAGAATGGTCGGCACGCTGCCGATCATACTGGCGCCGGTCTCGTCGACGATCTGCCAGAACCGGCGGAGCACCTCCGGGTTGCGCATGGCGGTCGCGGTTGGAAAAATCACCGTGGCGCCCTGCGACAGGGCCGCCAGCAGCACATCCACCGCGCCACCGACATGAAACAGCGGCAGGCCGGTGAGCACCCGGTCTTCGGCGATCATGCCACTGCCGGCCGCCGCCATCAGCGTCGCTGCCGCCAGATTGCGGGCCGACAACTGCGCCAGCCGCGGTGCACCGGTCGTGCCGCCGGTGTGAATGAAGGCCGCCACCCGGTCGGGATGACCCGGATCGACCACACACTCCGCACCGCTACCCAGGAAGTCGACCCAGTTGACAGCCTGCCGACTGGCGGCGCCCATCGGCACCGCGACAACCTTGGTCACCGTCGGCACCGCCGCCACCGCCGCCATCACCCTGCCATGCACATCCAGCGCCGGATGCGGCCCCATGGTCACCACCACCCGGACCCGCGCCAGGGTCATCTGGGCCGTCAGTGCCTCGGCTGACAGCAGCAGGTTCATCGGAAAGGCGATACCGGCCGCCGTGGCGGCGATCAGCGCCATCACCGCCTGCGGCACGAAGGGCAGCAGGATGGCGACGCCGTCCTCCGGCCCGACGCCTGCGGCGCGCAAGGCCGCGGTCATCTGCCGGATCTCGCGGACCAGGGCCGCATAGCTGATCGTGATCGGGGGCGATCCGGCGGCATCCGGCAGATAATCCAGCGCCGGATGATCCGGACGCTCGACAGCGATCTGTGCCAGCAGATCATAGGGCGTGGGTGTCGCGTCGAGGCGGGCGCGCAGCGCCGCCTCGCGCCCATCGGTGCCGGTCGGCATGGGTCGTGTCTCCCTCCCTTTGGGGACGTGTCTTCGTCTTATCGTTCTTGTCGTTGGCGTCCGTTATCCGGCCTGGCGCCGGCCGTGTGCGGCCTCAGCCGTCGCCGTGTCCGTCCATCTCGCGGATCAGGGCGCGGGCCTCGTCGCCCTCGGGGATCGGTCGGCCGCTGTCGCGCCAGGCAACCGCCGCCTTGAAGCCCCGGGCCTGGGCATAACGGCGGAACCACAGGCCTTCAGGGTTGTGGCGGGTGATGCCGTCGAACACTGTCGCCATCATCTGCGACTGTTCCAGGCCCTGGGTCAGCATCACCTGATTGACCACCATCTTGTGCATGGCCAGATGCCCGCGCGGCACGCCGGCGATACGTCCGGCAAGGCGCAGCGTCGCCGCCTCCAGCTCTGCCGCCGGCACCGCCTCGTTGGCCAATCCCCAGGCGGCGGCGGTGCGGCCGTCGATCAGGTCGCCGGTGAACATCATCTGCTTGGCCCGCGCCGGCCCCAGGCGATAGGTCCACATCGCCGTGGTCGGGCAGCCCCAGACGCGGGTCGGCATATAGCCGATGCGGGCATCCTCAGCCATGATCAGCAGGTCGCAGCACAGCGCGATGTCGCTGCCTCCGGCCGCCGCCGCGCCATGAACCTTGGCGATGGTCGGCTTCGAACACCGCCACAGGCTCATGAAATCCTCGGTGTTCCGCTTCATATAGGCGTAGTCGACCATCGGATCCCATGGAAAGCGCTCCTGCTGACAGGGATGCTCGACCATCTGTTCTGCGGTGTCGGCAAGGTCATAGCCGCCGCAGAACCCCTTGCCCGCGCCCTCGACCACGATCACGTGAATATCGTCCTGCGCCTCGGCCCATGCGACGGCGTCCCGGATGTCGCGCGGGGTCTGATCGGTGATCGCGTTCAGCCGCTCAGGGCGGTTCAACAGCAGGCGGGCGATGCGCGGGGCCTGGGGGTCGGGCGCGATGATCAGTGTTTCGAATGCAGGCATATCGGGCTCCATATCCGGGGGCAGGCGGCTGCCGCCGCCTCACAGTCAGTATTGACTGTATGGTGACGGAAATTGACAGTCAATCCTGACCGTCAAATCACGCCCGGCCATCCGCCTGTTGAAATGTCACCGCAGCCGTGGTTGCAATCGCGGCACATCACCCCCGGCCCGGAGGAACCGCCCGCCATGACCGATGCCCGCCCAGTCCCCCCGGACGACCGGCCGATCCGGGAACAACAGCGTGATCAGACCCGCCGGCGCCTGCTCGACGCGGCGGTGACATCGCTGATCGAGCTTGGCGTGGCCCGCACGACCACACTGGAGGTGCAGCGCCGCGCCGGTGCCAGCCGCGGCGCCCTGCTCCACCATTTCCCCAGCCATGCCGCCTTGCTCTCGGCGACCATCGAGGAACTGGTGCGCCGCAATGACGCGGCGGTGCGGGATGCGCGGTCATCGCCAGCGGTCGGGACAGGGCCGGTGGAGCGGGCCATCCGCACCCTGGCCGCGATGAGCGCGCAACCGGCCTTCATGGCCGAGCTGGAGCTATGGGCCGCGGCCCGCACCGATCCGGATCTGCGTGCCGCGATCCAGGCGGCGGAACGGCAGGCGCGTGGCGCCCGCGAGCGGGTGCTCGCCGATCTGTTCAAACCACTGGGCGACGGGCTGCAGCGTGATGCCGTCGTCGCGATGAGCGTCGAGTTTCTCCGCGGTCTCGCGCTGTCCAGCCTGCTCTCCGCCCGCCCGGACTATTACGAGCGGATGGTGACGCAATGGGTGCAGGCGGCGGAACTGCTGCTGGATGCGCCATCCCGACCGGCCGATTGACTGGTCCGTCGACAACAGTTCGGCCACCGCCGAAGCATGCGGCCAGGCGGACAGGCTAGGATCATGGTCGTCATGCCACTGCGCGGAGGCCGCCAATGATGCCCACTGATCTCGACCCCGCAACTCTCGCCGCGGTTGCCGGCGCCTTCCTGTTGGCCGGCACTGTCAAGGGCGTGGTCGGCTTCGGCATGCCCACCGTGTCGCTGGCAGTGCTGGCCGGCATCGTGGGGCTGCCGCAGGCAATGGCGCTGCTGCTGGTGCCGTCTCTGGTCACCAACGTTCAGCAGGCGCTGACCGGCGGCCAGTTCCAGCCGCTGATCCGGCGGCTCGGACCGCTGCTGCTGGTCACCATCCCCTGTATCTGGGCTGGGGTGTGGTTCCTCTCGGTCAGCGACCCGGCCGGGCTCGCCCGATTGCTGGGGCTTGTGGTCACGGCCTATGGCGTCAGCGGTCTGGCCGGTCTGACACTGAAGGCGCCGGCGCGGATCGAGCCATGGGCGTCGCCGCTGATCGGCGCCGTCAACGGCCTGCTCACCGGGCTGACCGGTTCCTTCGTGGTGCCGGGCGTCGCCTGGCTTCAGGCGCTGGGGCTGGACCGTATCGGCCTGGTTCAGGCCATGGGCATGCTGTTCAGCGTTTCGACCCTGGCATTGGCCGTCGCCATGAGCAGCCGGTCGCTGCTGCCGGCCGAACTGGGGCTGGTCTCGGCCCTGGCGGTGGTTCCGGCGGTGGGCGGCATGGCGCTGGGTATGCGTCTGCGCCGACACCTGCCGGAGCGCCATTTCCGCCGGGTGTTCTTTGGAGCCCTGGTGCTTCTGGGGCTCAGGCTGATGCTGTCATAGCCGCCGCATCGTCGGGCAGCCGGCGCTGTCCGGTCCGGCAATATCCCTCGATCCAGGTTGTCCGATGGCCGGTTTGCGACCACAGCACCGGAAAGAAGCTCTCATCCAGCGTCGGATCGCCGGTACGCTGATAGCGACGATAGATATAGCCACCGGGCCGGTCGCTGAATTCCACCGCTTCGGGCAGCATATGGATGCCGATCGATCGGCGCATCAGATCGCCGGTCGGATTGGGGCCCGATCCGTGCCAGATCTCACCGGCATGAAACACCACCGATCCGGCCGGCACGACGATCGGCACGGGTGCCGGCGGCGTGATACCGGCCGCATCCGCCGCCGCCCGCATCATCGCATGGTGGTCATCCTCGGCATGGAAGGTATCGGGCAAGGGCGTCAGCGGCCACAGATGCGAGCCCGGCACGTATTCCAGCGTGCCGGCACCCGCATGGGTGTCGTCGAGCGTCACCCAGCAGGTCAGCGTCCGTGGCGGGCTCAGGAAATCCATGAACGAGGAATCCTGATGCAACGCGATCGACTTGGTCTTCGGCGCCTTCCACCAGATGGTGTCCTGGCCCAGCCGGCAGCCCGGCCATCCCCCCAGTTGCGCCGCCGCACGGCCGATATCGGCCGACAGCGCCAGCCGGGCCACCGCCAGATCGGCCTTCCAGGCATTGGCCATGTGGCGGGTGATGTCGGGCAGGCTCATGCCCTCGCGCCAATGCCACTCATCGGGATAGATGCCGGTATCGAAGCGGCCGGCGAACAGCTTCGGGAAGCTGTCGCGCAGATCCGCCACCTGATCGGCCGACAGCACCCGCTCGACGATCAGAAATCCGTCCCGGCGGAAATCCGCCACCCCATCGTCATCGATATGGCGAAGTCGGGGCAGATCGAAACTGGCCATATGCCGGTCCTTTTCTGGAAGAAATCCACCCATGCAGCATAATCTTCAGATGGCCGGTCCTTCCATCGAACGGATTACGAAATATGAGCCCTCCACCGCCCCTCGACCGAACGGATGTCGAGATTCTGCGCCTGTTGCAGAACGATGCCCGGATGTCGATGAAGGAGATCGCATCCGAGGTCGATCTGGCGCCATCTTCGGTGCACAGCCGCATCCGGCATCTGCGCGACAGCGGGGTGCTGCGCGGCGCCCATGCCGATGTCGATCCGCGCGCCATGGGCGTTGGGATCGAGGCACTGTTCATGATCGGCCTGTCCAAGCACGAACGCGGCACTGTCGACCATATCCTCGACGATCTGGTGGCGGTGCCGGAAGTGCGATCGGTGTTCCTGGTCACCGGCCGTTATGATCTGGTCGTGCATGTGGTGGTGCGCGACACGCTGCATCTGAAGGATCTGGCGCTCGACCGGTTCACCAGCCGGCCGGGGGTCACCCGCATCGAGACGTCGATCATCTTCGATGCACGCCGGCGCCATGATCTGCCGTCCTTCACCGACGACTGATCGGCCATATCAAGGGGGCTCCTGGCCATGACCACAAACATCGCAGCGCCGGGCAATATCGCATCGGGCCAGATCATCGCCGAGGTCGCGGCCCTGATCGGCGATGTCGCCCGCGCCAACATTCTGGCAGCACTGATGGATGGCCGCGCGCTCACCGCGGGCGAGCTTGCAGTCCATGCGGGCGTCACGCCGCAGACCACCAGCGGCCATCTGGGCAAGCTGGACCGGGCCGGGCTGCTGGTCTGCCTGCGCCAGGGACGCCATCGCTATTACCGGCTGGCCTCCCCTGCCGTTGCCGAGGTGATCGAGGCATTGATGGCTGTCGCCGCGGCCGGCCCGGCCCGGCACCGGCCGGTGGGCCCGCGCGACGATGCCCTGCGCGCCGCCCGCAGTTGTTACGATCACATTGCCGGCCGGCTGGGCGTGGGGCTGGCGGACGCGCTGGATGCCGGCGGGCTGGTTCAGGTCAGCGACGGCTCCGGTGCGCTCACCGATCGGGGCCGGGTGTTCTTCGACCAGATCGGCCTGCCGCTGGACGATACCACCAGCCGCCGCCCCCTCTGCCGCACCTGTCTGGACTGGAGCGAGCGCCGCCATCATCTGGGCGGGCGGATCGGAACGGCCCTGCTGACCCATGCCCTGGCCCACGGCTGGGTGCGGCGCAGTGCCGAAGGCCGCATGCTGACCGTCACACCGGCCGGCCGGCTCGATTTCGCCCGGGTGTTCGGGGTCGACGATACGGCGCTCCGCCCGCCACAGCGTCCTTGAACAAACCGTCATCCACCTGCCCTGCGCTTGGGGCTTCCAGACGAGGTGGCCGGATCGCGGATTTGGACCATCTCAACCCGATCAGGTGACTTCACGTGACGTCATCGATGCTTCCAGCGCCATTGCCGAAGCCGGCGGCCCGGCCCTTTGCCGATCTGATCGACCCGATTGCCGGCACCGCCGCCCACGCCGTCGATCACCGCCACGGCAGCTTGCCCGAAGGTGCGCTGCCGGCGGCACGCGCTGGTCTGGCCGATCATCTGGCCGGACGGATCACCGAGTTGGCCGCTCCCCTGCTGTTCGACCTGTTCGACCGCACCCGCCCGCGCCCGCCGGTGGCCGCCCGACTGCTCGACGCCACGCCGCCGGACACATCCCGCACGGCATATGATGCCTTCATCACGCGCATGGCCCGGGGCGGCTGGGCGCAGCTATGCGCCGATCATCCGCAGCTCGGCCATGGCGTAGACCAGATCATCCGGGACGGGATCGCGCTGGCGGATGACGTGCTGCGCAGTCTTGCAGCCGACCGCGACGCACTGGGCGCCCTTGTCCATGACCGGCAGCGGTTCACGATTGCCCGCGCCTGTTTCGGCCTGTCCGACCCGCATGGCCATGGCCGATCCGTCGTGCGGCTGGATCTGGGCGATGGCGGCAGTCTGGCCTGGAAGCCGCGCGGGCTCGGAAACGATGCCGGATTTGCCGCTCTTGGCCGCTGGGTCGAGGCACGGATACCGCCCGGTCAGGTGCATCGACTGCCGGCGCAGCGGTTTCCGGCGCTGCTCGATCGGGGCAGCCATGGCTGGATGGCCTGGGTGACCCACAGCGCCTGCGCCGACACAACCGAGGTCGAGGCCTTCTTCCGGCGCCTCGGCGGCTTGACCGCCCTTCTGCACCTGTTGCGCGGTAGCGACATTCACGACGAGAACCTGATCGCCGTCGGGCCTTATCCGGTCATCGTCGATCTGGAATGCCTGTTCGCCGGCCGTTTCGAACCCGACTGGCTGGCACGGCTGACCGATGCCCCCGCCTTCATGGCCAGCGGCATTCTGCCCGTCCTGGTGCCGCTTGCAGATGGCATCTGGCGCAATATGGGCTGCGGCGGCCCGCCTCTGCCTGCGGCCCCGGTGCCCGATCACGGCTTCCGCCATATCGCCACCGACTGGATGCGCCGGGCGACTGTAACCACGCTGACCAATTTCACCAATCTGCCGGTTCGCGATGGTATGCCCCGCTCGATCCGTGATCATACCGACGCCTTTGTCGACAGCTATCGATTGGCCATGGAAACCGTATGGGCGCATCGTGACGCCTTTACGGCGCTGGGCGGTCCACTCGCCGCCTTCGATGGCAGCCTCTGCCGGCTGGTGGCGTTGCCGACGGAATCCTATCGTCGCCTGCTGGTGCGGATGGCCGAACCCGATCTGATCGCCGACCCGGCAGCCATTGACCGGCAGGCGGCACGGATCGATCGACCGGCACCGACGAGGTTCGCGGCGGATGACTGGGCGCGCCTGCGCCGGGCAGAACGCGACGCCCTCGACCGGCGCGACGTGCCGGCCTTCCTGTACCGCATCGACGGCCGCTACCTCACTGAGGCCGATGGCCGCCCGATCGGCCGGCTTGGTGGCCATCCGCCGTTGGATCTCGTGACCGCGTCGGTGCGGGCACTGTCGCCGGTCGGGATTGCGCGCGACTGCGCGATCCTGCGGCAGGTGTTCGACCCTCCGCCATCACCGCTCCGCGATGGCGGGCCGGTCACCATCGAGCGTCTGGCCGATCATCTGGCGGCTACGGCGCTGCGGCGCGTCGATGGTGGCGTCGATTGGCTGCGCCCGCATGAGCGGCCGCCGATCAGCTGCCAGATGGCCGGCCATGGGCTTCTATCACGGTACTGCCGGCATTGGCCTCACGCTCGCGCAGGCCGGTCGGATCTGCGGGCGCGCCGAGTGGCTGACCCTCGGTCGTGACGCTTTTCTGCCCCTGCGACGGCTGGCGGCCGATCCGGAAGCCGGTCGACCATCCGGTGCAGCACCTGGTATCGGCTATGCCGATGGCCTGGGCGGCATGATCGCAGCGCTGGTCTGGGTGGCGCGGCTGCTGGCGGAACCAGCCTGCCTGCGCGATGCCCGCATCCTGGCCGAATGGGCCGTGGCACCGGCAGGCGGCACCGCCGCCGATCTGCATGACGGTGCGGCCGGGCTGCTCATCGGGCTCTGCTCACTGCATCACCAGCAGACATCTTGCGATGACGACCTGGTGGCCATCATCGCCGCCTGGGCCGATCATCTCGTCGGTCTTGGCCGGGATGAAGCGGGGGCCCTGGTCTGGCCTTCCGGTCGGGTGCCGGTGCTCGGCGGGCTTGCCCATGGTCAGGCCGGCATCGCGGTCGCTCTTGCCGCCGCCGGGCGGGCCACTGGTCGTGACGATTATCTGCAGGCGGCGGAACACGCGCTCGTCGCCGAAGACCGGCTGTTCGATCCGGCGGCAGCCAACTGGCCGGCACCCGGCGGGCAGCGACGCCCGACGACGGCGTGGTGCCATGGTGCCGCGGGCATTGCCCTGTCGCGTATGGCTCTGCTCACCATAGCACCCGATCGCTTCGGCCCCCGCGCGGCCGATCTGGAGCTGGCCATCGCCACCACCGCCATCGCCCCGACGAGCGGCGGCGGCGATCTGTGCTGCGGAGATGCCGGGCGGTCGGCCGCCCTCACGCTGGCCGGCCGCACGGCGCCGGCGGGTCGGGCCGATGCGCCCGCACTCTGGATAGACGCAGCACCTGTCCCGTGGTCGGACCCTTGCCTGTTCAAAGGGCTCGCCGGCATCTGTCATGCCCTGCTGTTGCAAAGGGCACCGACCGGGGCTGTGTCGTTCCTGCTGCCGTTCACCGGTCCGGATCGATCCCCAGATCCATGGCTGTCAACCTGAGGCGCCAGCGACAATCGAAGCCCGGTTGTCCAGGCGGCTATAGTCGGTCATCGACACGGTCCATCGAAGGACGACGACCATGAGCACCGCATTTGAGAAGCTGAAGCAGATCGTACAGAACGACCCGTCACTCTTGTCCGGAGACGCGGCCGGTGGTGACATCGGTCAGGTCGCGGCGGTTCTGGAAAACCTCGCCCGCGAGCATGGGCTGGACCTGACGGCCGGGCAGATCCAGGAGAATTTTCAAGCCAATACCCGCGACGGCCTTCCGGATGACGAGTTGGATGACCTGGCGCTCGAACAGGTCGCCGGTGCCGGCTCGCCCTATTGCATGTTCACCAATGGCTGCTACTGCTTCTTCACCAAATAGGGCCGTCAGGATGGCCCACCCGTCTCTGAATGAGGCCTGCCCTTCTCTGTATGAAGCCGGTCTTTCTCGGCATGCAGGTGGGCGGCGATGCGATAGTCGATGCCTTCCTGGCCATAGAACGACACTTCCAGCATCTGCTGGAACTGCGCCGCCCGGCTGCGCCGTTCCAATGCCGGCGACATCCGCCACAGCATCTGGTCGAAGCGGTTCTTCAGGCGCACGGCGCCCAGATAGCCGACACGGCCCCGCGGCGGATAGCCCAGCGCATCGGCACGCGCATCCCCGATCAGCCCACGTGACACGCCATAGATCTTGCGCACCAGCTTGCGGCGCGCCCGTGGTTCGGTGATGCCGGCAACGATGGGGGCGGAATTGATCAGGCCATTGGCAAGAATCTGCGACTCGAAATCCGGCGGCGGCTCACACATGCCACCAATCTCGCACAGGCGCAGCGCGCCGGCCTCGTCCTCGAACAGCAGATCGGGTGCAACACCCATCAGATGGCCGGCATAGCGCCAGACCATCATGAATGACTGGCGTTCTTCCTCGGTCAGCGTGACCCCCAGCATGCCCACCCGCTTCAACAGCAGCCCCGAAAACACCGCCGTCGCATAGGCGATATGGGCCGAACTCAGCGGCGTGCCCCAGGCCGCCCTGTCCCATTCCTCCGAAACGTTCAGCAACTGGCGGATGCGGGCGTGCATCAGCCGGATGCGCACCGACAGCGCCCAGCCATCGCCATCACGCTCCAGACCACCGGGCAGAAAGATTTCCACCACGTGCCGGTTATTCTGCTTCAGCCGCCTGACGCCCTGATCCACCATACGGCCGGTGATGCTGAAGGACTTGCTGATCAGGGTTGAAAATCCCTCGATCAGCACGGCCGCCACGAACGCCCCCAGAAACATCTGGGAATGGCGGTGAAACGCCCGGCAGCCGGGCAGCGTGGCACCAGCGTCGAACCAGGCCGGCACCGCCTCGCTGGCCGCGAAGAAATCCCGCAACACCCGGGGGGCATCGGCAAGACCCGCGGCCCCTGTCTCGATCCCGCGTCGGATCATGGCCTGCCCCTGATCGGGCGGCAGCGTCGACAAGAAGGCGATGACCTGATCGGCCAGGGGATCACCGATCATGGTATGCGCAACATAGCGCTGCGCCAAACGCTCATCGATGCGACAGGCAGCCACGAAGCCAGCCCGATAGTCGCTCGGAATGCCCTCCGGCTGCGTCGCCGCCGATACGTCCGCCGCCACCTCACCGACACTCATGCGTTGCTCCTTGCCGCCGACAAATGTATGCGTTCCCTCACGGTGCCCTGCCCCGCCGCATGGCGCAAGGAAACAGCGCCATCTGCCGGCCATTGAATCTGCGCCGGGACACCCGCCATTATGGCTGACGTGACCACAGGTTTCGCATTGATAACCACAAGATCGATCTCTCATACTCAGGGCATGAATAGACGGTCGCCCCCCTTCTCTCGCTGACGGGATGCCGGACATGGCGCGCTGGGCTCTGATTCTGGTGCCGGGATACTACCGCAAACCGAAGAACACATTGCGCGATCTGCTGGTCAGCAATCTGACCATGGCGGAAAGCATGCGGATGAGCGTGACGTCGAGCGATGCCGATATGGCGAGCCTGGCCGTCTCGGCATCCGACGACACCGCCCTGCCAGAAACCATCGACGTGATCGAAGCTGGTTGGGCCGACCTTATCCCGGTCCCGGCCGAAGAGAAACCAATCGGGCGTCTGCTTCAAGGGCTGTCACTGCTGCTCTACTGGATCGGCTCACCGGGTATGTGGCGAGCGATTTTCAAGTACTCATTCTGGATTGCCGCCGGCTATATTTTCAGCGCGCTGCTGCTTGTGCTGTGGCTGCTATCGCTGCTGACCGTGGCCGTCCAGACACTCGATGTCGCCGGCATCGGCACGCCGGTCCTGCCGGTCACGCCCATAACCGATGCCGGTGCACCAGCCAATGACACTGCCGAGGGTTCGGCCTTGCTGCAAGAGATGCTCCGCGACGCGGCCGGCTGGCTCACTGCCTTGATCCCGCAGAAATATGCCGCCGCCCTTGCCGTGATCATTCCGCTGCTGCCGGTGATGATCGTGGCTGATCTGGCGGCATTCACCCGCGATTATCTCAGCGATCTCGCCACCGACGGCATCACCGGGCTTCGCGCCCGGCTGCGCATGCGCTTGCAGACCGCTTTCGGGGCCGCGCTTTCCAAAGACTATGACCATGTGATCATCGTCGGTCATTCCTTCGGCTCATTGATCGCCGCCGACACTGTTGCCGGATGGTACCGGGCCGAGGATCTGGCCCGGGTGCGGGTGGTGACGCTCGGCTCGCCCGGATCGGTGCTGTCCTATCGCTCGCAATGGGTGGCGACCGAAATTGCCAATGCTGTCGAACGACGGCCTGGCTTCGGCTGGACGGATATTCACGCCGAGCGCGATTTCTGGTCAGCGGGGCTGCTGCCTGCCGACAGCAACCGCATCGCCGAGGGCGACGTCGTCCGGATGGTCGTAGACCTGCCGGGCACTCTGGTCGAACGCTTCAACGGCGTGGTGCATTTGGCCTATTTCCGCGATGAGGCCGTATTGCGCGCCCTGCTCGGCCAGGGAAGTGCCGCAGGCGTTCCGGTGCCCGTTGCTGCCCTGCCCGTTCCCCATCTCCTTGCCAGCGAGTGATGGGACAAGAAGCGGCGGAGAGCTGGAAAGGGAAAGGCGGCGCGTTGCGAAGCGAAGGAAGCGGCGAGGGGGCCTTGAGGCCCCCTCGGACCCCCCTGCCCTTTTGGGGCGTGGCGGGGCTGTGGAAGCGGGACGCGGAGTGTGGGGGATGCCGGGGCTGT
>NZ_BMDZ01000077.1 GCF_014636235.1 Tistrella bauzanensis | reverse complement strand
GGATACATCACCTTGCACGGCTGACGATCGTCCTTGATCGTCGAAAAATGCTCCAGAAGGCTCTTGCGGCGCGGCGTTGCGATTTCGCTCATGGCGTCCCCCGGGGGCTGTGGAAGCCTGTTGAATCACGCCAAACTATCGAGCGCCAGAGATTCCGATCAACGCGTTAACCTGAACTCGTTGCCCTGATGGAGAGCCGGGTTGGTGGCCCGGGATGATAGACCGGGATGGGTGCGGCCGGACGGGTTCAACCGAGTGGCCAAAGACGCCCTCTTGTCGCGATGTCGATGCGCACCAACATTTCGGGGTAGCAACCACGACCCGCAACCTGTGACCATGGGCCTGAAATTTGACACGGCAAATCCAATGCCTGCCGCTTCTGGCCGGCCGGCTGCGTGATATGATCCGCACCTGACGAGCATCGGCCATCTGGTCCACAGGATACTTGTCCATAGGATATCGGTCGCCGTCGGCGTAGAAGATCGCACCCCACATCATCACCGGAAGCTCCCATGAAGCCGTTTATTCCCGTCATCGTCGCCGCCGCCCTCGCTCTGGGCGCCTGCTCCAGCGACATGGGCACCAAGGAAGGCGTCGGCTCCGTGCTCGGCGCCGTGGGCGGCGCCGTCGCCGGTTCGCAGTTCGGCAAGGGCACCGGGCAGATCGCCGCCGCCGCCGTCGGTACCCTGGTCGGCGCCTATCTGGGCAACGAGGTCGGCAAGTCGCTGGATCGCGCCGATCGCGTCGAGGCCCAGGCCGCCAGCCAGCGCGCACTGGAAAGCAACCCCACCGGCCAGTCCACCAGTTGGAGCAATCCGGATAGCGGTCATTCCGGCACGATCACTCCGGTGAAGACCTATCAGAACCCGAATGGCGACTATTGCCGCGAATTCACCCAGCGCGTGAATGTCGGCGGCCAGACCGAAGAGGCCTATGGCACCGCCTGTCGGCAGCCCGATGGCAGCTGGCGCATCGTGAACTCTTGACGCGGAGCCCGCGTCCCACGACCCTTGGGCACGGACCGCCGCCCGCTCGCAGGCGGCGGTTCGCTTCTGGCTGCGTGGCGGCGCGCCTCGGGAATTCTGCCCCGGGGGTCTGCGGCCGGCCTGTAGACAGCCTGGAGGTGTTCGCCCACGGGGGACCGCGTGACTGCCGATCCGTATCAGACCCTGGGCGTGGCCCGTGATGCCACGCCCGATACCATCAAAGCGGCCTATCGCCGGCTCGCCAAGGCTTACCACCCGGATCTCCACCCGGGCGATGATGCCGTGGAGCGCCGGTTCAAAGACGTGTCTGCAGCCTATGCCGTGCTGTCCGATCCCACGCGCCGCGCCGCGTTCGATCGCGGCGACACCGATGCCAACGGCGCATCCCGCCCCCGCCCGCAGGGCCGTCCGCGTGGCGATGGCGGCGGCTTCGCCGATTTCTTCTCCGACATCTTCACCGAACCCGGCCGGACCCGGCGCCCGCGTGCAGCCGGCGGTGGCTCCGGTGGTTCTGGTTCAACAGGCGCTGGCGCAGGCAGCGGCATCGGGGGTGGCAGTGCCGCCGGCACCGGTAACACGGCGGCCGGGCGGACCGGCATCCACCGCCGGGGCGTCGACGTCACCTATACCCTGCTGGTCGAGTTCATCGAGGCGGCGCGCGGCACCCGCAAGCGCATCCGCCTGCCCGAGGGCCGCGAGCTTGAGGTCGCGGTGCCGGCCGGTATCCGCGACGGCCAGAAGCTGCGCCTGTCCGGCCAGGGCATGCCCGGCTTCGGCAATGCCGAGGCAGGCGATGCGCTGGTCGAGGTGAATGTCCGGCCGCATCCGCTGTTTCGCGCCGACGGGCGCGACATCCTGATCGATGTGCCTGTCACGCTTCCCGAAGCTGTGCTGGGCGCCGGCATCATCGTTCCCACCCTCGACGGCCCGGTCCGGGTCGCCGTGCCGCCCGGATCGAGCGGCGGACGGCGGCTGCGCCTGAAGGGCCGTGGCATGGGTGCGGATTCCGGCGATCGCGGCGACATGTTCGTCGTCCTCAGGCTCGTGCTGCCCGATCGCGACGACCCCGCGCTGACCGAATTCGTGAAGCGGTGGAAACCGCCTCAGGATTACGATCAGGTCCGGCGGCGTGCCGGGATTGAATGACCGATCGCCTCGCCCCCCTCAAGACAGTGCTGTCCCGTCTGCGCGGCATGCGCCGTGTGCGGGAACTGACCGTCGCCTATGGGCGCTTCATCAAGGACGGCGCCGACCAGATCTCGGGCCATATCGCCTTCGCGATGCTGTTTTCGATGTTTCCTTTCCTGATCGTGCTGGTGGTTCTGGCCGGCACGGTCGGTCAGGCGGACGAGGTTCACAAGCTGATCCTGACCCTGCTGGACTATCTGCCGCCCGATGTGGCAGCGGCGCTGCGCGGGCCCATCGACACCATCATCTTCGGGCCGAAAGGCGGCCTGCTCACCTTCGGTATCCTGACTGCGCTATGGTCGGCCTCGAACGCGCTCGAAAGCATGCGCAACGCGCTGAACCGGGCATTTCGGGTCCGGATGGTGCGCCCTTTCTGGAAGCGTCGCGGGCAGAGCCTGATCCTGGTCGTGCTGGGCGCGCTGATCCTGCCGGTGGCGTTGGCCCTGTTCGTGCTGTTGCCGATCACGATCGGCCCGGCGGTCGATTTCTTCGACCTGTCGGAAAGCTGGATCTGGCTGGTCCACACGCTGCGCCCGCCGCTGCTGCTGCTGGGCACGATCGCAGTCGTCTGGGGGCTGCTGCGGCTGCTGCCAGACGCACTGCCGCCACGGCGCCGGGCTCTGCTGCCGCCGGCTGCCGTGATCGTGCTCGGCTGGACGGCGCTGCTGATCGGATTTTCAGTTTATCTGCGCCAGACCGGCGGGATGAATGCGGTCTATGGCAGCCTGGGCAGCATGATCGCGACCCTGCTTCTGCTGTATCTGGCAGCCTATATCTTCCTGCTGGGCGGATACTGGGCAGCGGTCAGGGCCCGTATCGATCGTCACCGGCGCCGTCATGCGGCGATGCGCAGGCTGGCACGACGGCATATGCTGAAGGCACGGGCGCGGTGACTTGCCCGGCATTGCCGGCGTTTTGGCCGCCACCGCGGCTGATTTGACCAGACGCCGGTTTCGTGTAGGATGCGCCGCACCCGTGCCTGGACAGCGCGCCCGTTGGTCGTGCATACGGTGCGTCGACTGGATTTTTTAAAGAGGTCCGCCAGGGCCGGCCGAGCCCCCGGTCCGTCCCTGGATCGGGCGTGTGAAAGAGCGAGGGGACCGCATGATCGTTCAATCGAACGTGATGGCCGGCAAGCGTGGTCTGATCGTCGGCGTCGCAAACGATCGCTCGATTGCCTGGGGCATCGCCAAGGCGGTGACGCAGAACGGCGCCGAAGTGGCGTTGACCTATCAGGGTGAGGCGCTGGAACGCCGCGTCCGGCCGCTGGCGCAGGAAGCCGGCGCCACGATCGTGGCACCCTGCGACGTGACCGACGAAGCCAGCCTGAAGGCTCTCTTCGAAGAAATCGGCGACAAATGGGGAAAGCTCGATTTCCTCGTCCACGCCGTTGCGTATTCCGACAAGACCCAGTTGCGCGGCAAGTTCGTCGACACCACGCTCGACAATTTCCTGCGCACCATGCAGATCTCGGCCTTCTCGCTGGTGCAGATGGCCCAGTATGCCCGCCCGCTGATGACGGGGGGCGGCAGCATCCTGACGCTGTCCTATATCGGTGCTGAAAAGGTCATCCCCCACTACAACGTGATGGGCGTGGCCAAGGCGGCGCTTGAGGCCAGCGTGCGTTACCTGGCGGCCGATCTCGGCACCGAGAACATCCGGGTCAACGCGATCTCTGCCAGCCCGATCAAGACGCTGGCGGCATCGGGTATCGGCGATCTGCGTTATATCATCCGCTGGAACGAGCTGAATTCGCCCCTGCGCCGCACCGTCACCATCGACGAGGTCGGCAATGCCTCGGTCATGCTGCTGTCCGATCTGGGCACGGGCGTGACCGGCGAGATCCTGCATGTCGACGCCGGCTATCATGTCATCGGTATGAAGGCGGAAGACGCGCCGGATATCGATCTGTCCGAGTGACCGCGACGGGCCGTAGCGCCCACCTGATCAAAGCCCATACAATGCAAGGACCGGCAGACGATGGCGGGTAACAGTTTCGGTGCGCTTTTCCGCTTCACCAGCTGGGGAGAAAGCCACGGACCCGCGATCGGCTGCGTCGTCGACGGTGTGCCGCCGCGTCTGGCGCTGACCGAGGCCGATATTCAGCCCTATCTGGACCAGCGCCGCCCCGGCCAGTCGCGCTATACCACCCAGCGCCGCGAGCCTGATCAGGTAGAGATCCTGTCGGGCACGTTCGAAGGCCAGACCACCGGCACGCCGGTCAGCCTGCTGATCCGCAACACCGATCAGCGGTCCAAGGATTACGGCGACATCAAGGACAAGTTCCGTCCGGGTCACGCCGATTTCACCTATCAGGCCAAATACGGCATCCGCGACTATCGCGGTGGCGGCCGGTCCAGCGCCCGGGAAACCGCGGTGCGGGTGGCGGCGGGCGCCGTGGCCCGCAAGGTGCTGGGCAGCGGTATCACGATCCGCGGCGCGCTGGTCGAAATGGGCGGTATCGCCGTGGACCGTGACGCCTGGGACTGGGCGGAATGCGGCCGCAATGACTTCTTCTGCCCCGATGCCGGCGCCGCCGCGCGCTGGGCCGACTATCTCGACGGTCTGCGTAAGACCGGCGACAGTTGCGGCGCGATCATAGAGGTCGTGGCCGAAGGCGTGCCGGTGGGGCTTGGCGATCCGCTCTACGACAAGCTGGATGCCGATCTGGCCAAGGCGATGATGAGCATCAACGCGGTCAAGGCGGTCGAGATCGGCGACGGCTTCGAAACCGCCCGGCTGACCGGTTCCCAGAACGCCGACGAAATGCGCATGGCCAGCGGGCGCCCGAGCTTTCTGGGCAACCGGGCCGGCGGTATTCTGGGCGGCATCGCCAATGGCGAGCCGGTTGTGGTGCGGTTCGCGGTGAAGCCGACCAGTTCGATCCTCACGCCCCGATTGAGCGTTACGCGCGATGGCGAGGACACCGAGGTGGTGACCAAGGGCCGCCACGACCCCTGCGTCGGCATCCGCGCCGTGCCGGTGGGCGAAGCCATGATGGCCGTTGTTCTGGCCGATCATCTGCTGCGCCATCGCGGCCAATGCGGCGGTTGAGCGGCAGACAGAACGCCACCGCCTGAAGACAGCGCGCCATGGCGCAGGCATACTCCCCGAATCCAACGAGAAACGAGGAGACGCCCCCATGTCAGCCGAAGCCCCCACGTCAACGGAAGAGCGGCCCCTGCATCTCGACACCGGTGTGATGGCGCTGCCCATTCCCGACGAGGCCGGGAATGACGACGATATCCAGGCCTATTACGCCAAATGCCGCGAGAAGCTGGGCATGGTGCCGAACGTGCTGCAGGCATACACGCTGCGGCCCGAAAAGTTCCGCACCTTCAGCCGCTTCTATAACGAATTGATGCTGGGCGACAGCGGCCTCAGCAAGCTGGAACGCGAAATGGTCGCGGTCGTCGTCTCGTCCTATAACCGCTGCTATTACTGCCTGGTTGCCCACGGTCAGGCGGTGCGCGCGCTTTCAGGCGACCCGAAGCTGGGCGAGGCCCTGGTGATGAATTATCGCGTGGCTCCCCTGACCATGCGCCAGCGCGCCATGCTGGATTTCGCCTGGAAGGTCACCGGCACGCCAAATCTGGTCGACGAGGCCGACCGCGCCCGGCTGCGCGAGGCGGGCTTCTCAACCGAAGACATCTTCGATCTGGCCAATGTGATCGGCTTCTACAACATGTCGAACCGGGTCGCGAGCGCGATCGAGATGATGCCGAATGATGAGTATCACGATATGAACCGATGACACTGGTTTTCCTGCGCCACGAAACGCGGAAAACCGGCATTTCGCTTGGGAACGGAAATGGGGGCGCATTTGCGCCCCCAAATCATTTCCGGTTGCCAAAACCGGCGCCATGACGCGATGATGATCCGCATGATACAACCTTTAGTTAAGTAAAAGGGGGATATGCGGCGGTGCAAACAATCCGGATGTTCCACCTTGATGCCTTCGCCGACCGGCTGTTCGCCGGCAATCCGGCCGCTGTCTGCCTGCTCAACGCCTGGCTGCCGGTTCCCGTCATGCAATCGATCGCCGCCGAAAACCGGTTATCGGAAACCGCGTTCGTCATGCGCGACACGCCTGTCGCAGGCGACCCTGCCGGTGCCGGTCCCTATCAACTGCGCTGGTTCACGCCCACCACCGAAATGCCGATGTGCGGACACGCCACCCTGGCGGCCGCGCATGTCATCCTGACCCGCCTGGAACCGGGCGCCGATCAGGTGATGTTCAAGACCAAGGGCGGCCCATTGAGGGTGCAGCGACGGCCGGCACCGGTGCGCTGCGATGGCACGGTCAGCAGCAGCGGCCAGTACCTGCGCCTGGATCTGCCGCATGAGCCCCTGACACCCCGGCATCCGGACAGCGACGAGGCAGCCCGGCTCAGCGCAGCGCTCGGCGGGTTGACGCCCGCGCGCATCCTGGCCGGCAGCCATGACTGGTATGTTCTGGCCGACAGCGCCGAGGCCGTGGCCAATTGCCGGCCCGATCCGGTGGCCCTGGCGGCGCTGCCGCCGCGGGCGGTCGCCATCGCCAGCCTGGCCCATGGTGCCG
Source organism: Tistrella bauzanensis (assembly GCF_014636235.1). Classification (NCBI taxonomy): domain Bacteria; kingdom Pseudomonadati; phylum Pseudomonadota; class Alphaproteobacteria; order Geminicoccales; family Geminicoccaceae; genus Tistrella; species Tistrella bauzanensis. The sequence continues at coordinate 12,765 of NZ_BMDZ01000077.1, read as the reverse complement.
GGGTGGCTCAAGGGGCCGATTATGTCTGCCGATTCTTTGCGCCACGGCTGGGTGTCGACGAGGATCCGGTCACCGGTATCGCCCATGCCGGCATTGCGCCGCTGATCGCCGATGCTCTGGGCCGCAACCGGGTTGAGGGGCTGCAGCTCTCGGCGCGGCGCGGTCGCGTCTGGGCCGAGCCGACCCCCGGCCATGTCAGCCTGACCGGCCGGGTGATCGAGTATTCCGAGGGCACGATCGCCCTGTCGATCGCCGATATCACGGCCGCCGCAAGTCATCTGACGGCGGTCGCCTGATCAGGACGGACGTCACAAAGCGCGGGTGATCAGCAGCTTCATGATCTCGTTCGGCCCGCCATAGATCTTCTGGATCCGGGCATCCATGTACATGCGGCCGATCTCGCTTTCCGCCATATAGCCAAGCCCGCCCCACATCTGCAGGCAGGCATCGATGGTCTGAACCTGATGTTCGCTGCACCACCACTTGGCCATCGACGCCGTCACCGTATCCAGGCGGCTCTCGGCCAGCTTGACGATGCAGTCATCCAGGAACACCCGCCCGATCCGGGCCTCTGTCGCCAGTTCGGCCAGACGGAATGAGATGGTCTGGAAATCGAACAGCGTCTTGCCGAAGGCGCGCCGGTCACGCACCCAGGCCGTGGTGATGTCGATCGCATGTTCCATGGCCGCAACCGCGCTCACCGCCAGCAGCAGGCGTTCGCGCGGCAGTTGCTCCATCATCTGATAGAAGCCCTGCCCTTCGACCCCGCCCAGCAGATTGGCGACCGGCGCACGGGCGCCGTCATAGAACAGCTCGGCCGTATCCGAAGCGTGCAGGCCGATCTTCTCAAGCGACCGGCCACGCCGGAAGCCCTCGGAGGCGCCGGTTTCCACGCCGATCAGCGAAATACCCTTGGCACCGGGCGTGCCATCGACCCGCACCGCCGTCAGCACCAGATCGGCGGCGATGCCGTTGGTGATATAGGTCTTCTGGCCGTCGATGACATAATCATCGCCATCACGCCGGCCGCGGGTGATCAGCGCCTGAAGGTCAGATCCGCCGCCAGGCTCGGTCATCGCGATGGCGCCGACCCATTCGCCGGAACACAGTTTGGGCAGCCAGCGGCGCTTCTGGTCTTCCGTGCCATAGTTCAACACATAATGGCCGACAATGCCGCTATGGACGCTATAGCCGCTGGCCACTTCCGGCACCCGCCGGCACATCTCGTCCAGCAGCAGGATTTCCTGATAGATATCGGCGCCGCTGCCGCCGAATTCCTCGGGCACGGCCGGGCACAGCGCGCCCATGCCGGCAATCGCCGCCCAGGCCGACCGGTCCACCATGCGCTGGTCTCGCCAGCGGGCCGCATGGGGTTTCAACTCGCTGTCCAGAAACCGTCGGAACTGGTCGCGCAGCCCCTCATATTCGGCTGTCATCCAGGGTGATTGCGTGTTCAGCATGATCTCGGCCTCCCTGCCGATCGTCCTGTCGGGCCATCAATCCACAGTTGACGGCCGCCATGGCAACACCGGCCCGCAGCACTCTGCGGACCGGTCTCGTCATTCCAGCCCGGTATCAGAGCAGCAGACCGCCACCACAGACCAGAACCTGACCACTGACATAGTCGCTTTCAGGCGCACAGAACATATACACCGCCCCCGCCGCCTCTTCCGGCTTGCCCGGACGGCCCAGCGGGATGATGTGGCCCATGGTCTCCAGCAATTGCGGCTGGATGCCGACCTTGATCGCGCGACCCTCGACGTCGATCGTCGCCTGTTCCTTGTCGATCGCCTGGGTCAGGCGAGTGGCGATCAGGCCGAAGGCCACGCAGTTCACATTGACCTTGTAGCGGCCCCATTCCTTGCACAGGGTGCGGGTCATGCCAACCAGCGCCGCCTTGGCCGAGGAATAGCTGACCTGGCCGGCATTACCATACAGGCCGGCGATCGACGAGATGTTGACCACCTTGCGGAAGACCTCGCGGCCCTCCTGTGCCTCGCGCTTGGAAAAGATCCGAATCGGTTCCGAAGCGGCGCGCAGAATCCGGAACGGCGCCGTCAGATGAACGTCGATCATCGCCTGGAACTGGTCGTCGCCCATCTTCTGGATGGTCGAATCCCAGGTGTAGCCGGCGTTGTTGACGATGATGTCCAGGCCGCCGAACCCGTCGACCGCCGTGTTCACGAACCGCGTGCCGAAATCCTCCGCGGTCACGCTGCCGGCGCAGACCAGCGCCTCGCCGCCCATGTCGCGGATCTCGGCCGCAACCGCTTCGGCCGGTGCCTCGTCCAGGTCGTTGATCACCACCCGCGCACCCTCGCTCGCAAGCTTGAGTGCGATCGACCGGCCGATGCCGCGTCCCGATCCCGATACCAGCGCGACCTTGCCGTCGAGCTTGCCCATTATCGCGTCTCTCCCGATCACATTTTCTTGAAACTCTGTCCGGCGTCCGGCCATGCGGATCAGTCGGCGGACATCACCGCCTCGCCCTGGACCTTCACCTGACCGTTCTGGTCGCGGACGATCACCTCCAGGCGCCGGTCGGTGCCGCCCTCAACCGTGCCCACCTCTCTGGCCTCGACCGTCAGCCGGTCGTGAACCTGGGTGATGGCGGCGAAGCGCACCGCATAGGATTTCAGCCGCGCCAGCGGCACGGCCTGCGTCACCACCCGGCCGGCCAGGCCCATCACCAGCATTCCGTGGGCGAAGACGTCGGGGAAACCGGCCTTCTTCGCGAAGTCGATGTCGATATGGATCGGGTTGTGGTCGCCCGATGCACCGCCATACAGCGCCAGCTGGGTGCGGGTGATCGGCGGCATCTCCACCGTCACATGAATGGCATCAGCGGTCATGCCGCACCTCCCGGGATCGGATTCCGGATCACCGTCACCTGTCGGATATCGGCCATATGGGCGCCATCCGACACCCGCTCGACCCGGATTTCCTCGACCAGAAACTCAAGGGCGCCGCCCTTGCGGTCGAAGATATCGGCAATCCGGGCGATGAAACGGATCTCGTCGCCCGCCACCACCGGCTGGTGATAGGTGAAGCCCTGTTCGCCGTGCAGCACAGTGCCCAGATCGATGCCGAGATCGTCGATCAGAGTGTAGGGGTCGGGTGCGTCCAGCATCCGCAGGCAGAACAGATAGGTGGGCGGGATGGGGCAATCGCGATAGCCGGCGGCCCGCGCCGCCGCCGCGTCATGGTGGATCGGATTGGTCTCGCCAATCGCATTCAGGAAAAACCGCAGACGGCCGCGTTCAACCGTCGCGGTGACGGGCGGGAGAACCCGCCCGATCGCCGCTCTGTCGAGCATGGGAACAAAACCTCTTCGCTCGATGATGTCAGGCGCGCTCGTAGAGCGAAATCACGCAGGCGCCGCCAAGGCCCAGATTGTGCTGAAGCGCCAGCTTCACGCCCTCGACCTGACGGGGGCCGGCCTGGCCGCGCAGCTGCCAGACCAGTTCCGCACACTGCGCCAGACCGGTGGCACCCAGCGGATGCCCCTTCGAGATCAGCCCGCCCGATGGGTTGGTGACCACACGCCCGCCATAGGTGTTGTCGCCATCCATGATGAACTTCTCGGCCGTGCCTTCAGGCGTCAGGCGCAGTGCCTCATACGAGATCAGCTCGTTGGCGGTGAAGCAGTCATGCATCTCGACCACGCCGACATCCATCGGGTCGACACCGGCCGCTTCATAGACCGCATCGGCGGCGGCGCGGGCCATGTCGAAGCCCACCGCCTTCATCATGCTCTTCTCGTCGAAGCTGGACGTGTAATCGGTGGTCATCGCCTGGGCGCGCATGCGGATGGCATCGTTCAGGCCATGCTTGCGGGCGAAGGCTTCCGACACCACCAGTGCCGCGCCGGCGCCGCAGGTCGGCGGGCAGCACTGCAGGCGGGTCAGCGGGCCATACATGTGCTTCGAGGCAAGCACCTCCTCGACGGAGGTCGGGGTGCGGAAGATCGCCCGTTCATTGTGCTCGGCATGGCGGCGGGCCTTGACCGCGATCATCGCGAAGGCCTCGTTGCTGGCGCCGTACTTCTCCTGATATTCCTTGCCGGCGCCACCGAACAGGCGGATCGCCATCGGCGCGTCCGCAGTCGGGTCGACCTCGGCCGCGACGTCGATGAACTTCTCAAGCGGGCTCGGCCGGTCCCGATAGACGTCGGCGAGCGCGCCCGGCACCATCTGCTCGAAGCCCAGCGCCAGCACGCAGTCGGCCATGCCCGATGCCACCGCCTGGCGGGCCAGAAACAGCGCCGACGAGCCGGTCGAGCAGTTGTTGTTGACGTTGACCACCGGAATGCCGGTCATCCCAACTTCATACAGGGCCGCCTGACCACAGGTGCTGTCGCCATAGACATACCCGACATAGGCCTGCTGAACCTCGGCATAATCGATGCCGGCATCCGCGAGCGCAAGCCGCGCCGCCTCGGCGCCCATGTCACGATACGGTGCGCTGGTGCCCGGCTTCTTGAACGGGATCATGCCGACGCCCGCGATTCTCACGCTCTCGACCATCTCTGGTTTCCTTCACGCCTTCAGGGGGAGGAGATAACCCGCAGACGGACGCACCGCCGCGGCTGGACTTATTCTTTACCCGTGGGTAAGATATCGAATATCAAGTCGAGCCGTCAATCTCTGCCTTGGGGATAGCGCTCGTTCCGATCCGGGCCGAGCCGTGCAATGATCGGGCGCCAAGGGGCGCTGTTCATGCGCACCGGCCCACAGGAACCACAGAGAGATCACGACACGTGCAGATCGAGATTCCGACCTCGCCCTGGAAGCCCGCCGCCGAACGCCAGCGCGACCGCGATGCCAAGCGCGACGCGGTGCTGCGGACGGCGGCGCGGCTGTTCGTCGAAAACGGCTTCCATCGGACCAAGATGGCGGATGTGGCGGAGCACCTGCACATCACCAAGCCTGCGCTCTATCACTATTTCCGCAACAAGGAAGACATCCTCTATGCCTGCTACATGCTGGGCAGCGAGATGATCGAGAGCCTGCTGGCCGAGGTGGAACTGAACAACAGCACCGGGCTCGACCGGGCGGTGGCGTTCCTGAAGGCCTATACGCTGAACATGACCACCGATTTCGGCATGTGCCTGGTGACGGTCGATGATCGCGATCTGGCGCCCGACAGCCGGCGCAAGGTGCGGACCTGGAAGCGGTCGATCGACAGCCGCCTGCGCAGCTGCATCGCCGAGGGGATCAGCGACGGCTCGGTGCGGCCGGTCGATCCGCGGATCGCCGCCTTTTTGCTGGCGGGCTCGGTCAACTGGGTCGGGCAATGGTTCAGGGAAAGCGGGCCATCTTCGGCCAAGGATATTGCCGATGCCATGGCAGACATGGCCCGGCAGGCACTGACGGCGCGGGGTTGAGGCGGCGATCGCCTCCGTCCCGTCAGCCGCCTCTACATCACCCCGATCCGCCCGCCCAAGAGGCCAGGACGGGGATCTTCAGGAAACGCCAACGGACTGGGGGGACAGATGGGACTGACGTCGGGCTTGAGAAGAGCGGTCGTGGTTGCGCGCGACCGGACATCGACGATCTGCGCCGACAGGCGGCGCAGCTGGGGGGAAACCGCTGAGCGCGTCGCCCGCATGGCCGGCGCCTTCCGCGCGCTGGGGATCGAGGACGGCGACCGGGTCGCCCTGCTGACCCTGAATTCGGACATCTATTTCGAGGCCTATCTCGCGGCGCCCTGGGCAGGTGCAGTGATCGTGCCTCTGAACATCCGCTGGAGCCGGCAGGAGAACGCCGACGCGGTCGAGGATTGCGGCGCCAGTCTGCTGATCGTCGACGATGCCTTTGCCGAGATGGGCCGGTCGATCGCCGCCGCCTCGGGCGCACAGCTAGCGTTGATCTATGCCGGCAGCGGCGCGGCGCCTGAAGACATGCCCGCTATGGAAGACCTGATCCGCAACCACGAGCCGGTCGCCGACGCCGACCGTGGCGGCGATGATCTGTTCGGCATCTTCTATACCGGCGGCACCACCGGCCGGTCCAAGGGCGTGATGCTGTCGCACGACAACATCATCGCCAACAGCCTGCATGCCCTGGCCGAGGGCCTGTTCCCCAACGACACGGTGTATCTGCACGCGGCGCCGATGTTCCATCTGGCCGATGGTGCTGCGACCTTTTCGCTGCTGCTGAAGGGGGAAACCCATGTGGTGGTGCCATCCTTCACGCCCGAAGGGGTGATGAAGGTGATCCAGGACCATCGGGTCACCTCGGTGCTGCTGGTGCCGACCATGATCCAGATGCTGGTCGATCATCCGGCGATCGGCAATTACGACCTGTCATCGCTGAAACGGATCATCTATGGCGCGGCCCCGATCACCGAAGCCGTGCTGGACCGGGCCTCGGCAAAGCTGCCGGGCGTCGAGTTCATGCAGGCCTATGGCATGACCGAACTGTCGCCGATCGCGACCCTGCTGCATCCGCAGGATCATATCGGCGACGCCCGCGCCAAGGGCCGTCACCGGTCGGCCGGGCGGCCGGTGATCGGCTGCGAGGTGCGCATCGTCGATGCCGATGGCCGCCCGGTGCCCGAAGGCACGGTCGGTGAAGTTGCGGTGCGTGGCGCCAATGTGATGCAGGGCTATTGGAACCGGCCGGAGGAAACCGAAAAGGCCATCGTCGATGGCTGGATGCACACCGGCGACGGTGCCCGGATGGATGCCGACGGCTATATCTATATCGTCGACCGAATGAAGGACATGATCATCTCGGGCGGCGAGAACGTCTATTCGGTGGAGGTCGAGAACATCGTCGCCCGCCATCCGGCTGTCGCGCAATGCGCCGTGATCGGCATCCCTGATCCCCATTGGGGGGAACTGGTCCACGCGGTCGTCGTGCCTCACGCCGATGCCCGTCCGACCGCGCTGGAGATCATCAACTTCTGTAAACAATATATCGCTGGCTACAAATGCCCGCGCAGCGTGGAGATCCGCGACGAGCCGCTGCCGATGTCGGGCGCCGGCAAGATCATGAAGCGCGATCTGCGCCAGCCCTATTGGACCAAGACCGATCGTCGGGTGAACTGACGCTCGACGCCACCTGATTGCCGGAGGCGGTTGCACCGTCTCCGGCAATCAGTCTTCCGGCCGGGACGCATCCACGGCATCCGACGGGGTGCCGCCATCGGCAAATCGTGCCGCGATCAGGAATTCGACATTGCCCTCAGGGCCCTTGATCGGGCTGGGCGTCACACCCAGCACGGTCACCCCGGGCTGTGCCGCGAACCAGTCGCTGATGGTGTCCACCACCTCGGCATGCAGTTCGGGTTCACGGACCACCCCGCCCTTGCCGACCCGGCCCCGTCCGACCTCGAATTGCGGCTTGATCAGGGCGACGGCAAGCCCCCCCGGCTTCAGACGCGACAACGCCGCCGGCAGCACGGTGCGCAGGCCGATGAAACTGGCGTCACAGACCACCCAGTCGACCCGTTCAGGGATCAGCACCTCGGTCAGATGGCGGGCATTCTGCTTTTCCAGCACCACGACGCGCGGATCCTGACGCAGCTTCCACGCCAGCTGGCCATGCCCGACATCGACCGCATAGACCTTGGCTGCATCATGCGCCAGCAGCACATCGGTGAAGCCGCCGGTGGATGCGCCGACATCGATCGCGATGGCACCGGCGGGGTTCAGGCCGAAATGATCGATCGCGCCGGCGAGCTTCAGCCCGCCCCGCGACACCCAGGGGTGGTCGCTGCCCCGCACGGTCAGGGTGGCATCCGCCTTGACCCGCGTGCCCGGCTTGGTTTCCTTGCGGTCGCCGACATAGACCAGCCCGGCCATCACCAGCGCCTGGGCGCGGCTGCGGGTTTCCACCAGCCCCCGGTCGACCAGGGCCTGATCGAGGCGCGACGCATCGCCAGCCATAGGAAATGTCCCCGTCCATCGGTCAGGCGCGGCTGTTGCTCAGCACCACGTCGACATCGTTATGGCCCAGAGCCTCAAGTGCCTTGGCGACGATGGCACTGACACCGATGCCGGCGACCTCCACCTGATCGCGCGGGCTCATCTGGTCGAGGAACAGGTCGGGGAGCATCATCGGGCGCAGCTTCAGGCCGCGTTCGATCAGGGCGCCGTCGCACAGCAGCTGGGTCACCTGGGTGGCGAAACCGCCGATCGCGTTTTCCTCGATCGTGATCAGCACCTCGTGTTCCGCCGCCAGCCTGCGGACCAGATCGGCATCGATCGGCTTGGCGAAGCGGGCATCGGCCACGGTGGTGGAATAGCCGCGGGCGGTCAATTCCTCACCTGCCTTCAGCGCATCGGCCACCCGGCTGCCCAGCGCCAGGATCGCCACCTTGGTGCCTTCCCGCAGCACGCGGCCACGACCGATTTCAAGCGGGATGCCACGCGCGGGCAGCGCAACGCCAGTGCCCTCGCCGCGCGGATAGCGCACGGCGCTCGGACGGTCGTCGATCACCGCCGCGGTCGCCACCATATGCATCAACTCGGCCTCGTCGGCCGGTGCCATCACCACGAAATCGGGCAGGCAGCACAGATAGGTCAGATCGAACGAGCCCATATGGGTGGCGCCGTCGGCGCCGACCAGCCCGGCGCGGTCGATCGCGAATCTGACCGGCAGACGCTGGATCGCCACGTCATGCACCACCTGATCATAGGCGCGCTGCAGAAAGGTGGAATAGATCGTGGCGAACGGCTTCATGCCCTCGGCGGCAAGGCCGGCCGCGAAGGTGACCGCGTGCTGCTCGGCGATGCCGACGTCGAACACCCGCTCAGGGAACCGCCGGCCGAACCGATCGAGCCCGGTACCGGTCGGCATCGCCGCCGTCACCGCCAGGATGCGGTCGTCATGCTCCGCCTCGGCGATCAGCGCGTCGGCGAACACATTGGTATAGCTGGGCGCGCCGGCGGCGGACTTGACCTGGGCGCCGGTGACGACATCGAACTTCGCCACGCCATGATACTTGTCCGCGGCCTTCTCGGCCGGCGGATAGCCCTTGCCCTTCTGGGTGACGATGTGGATCAGCACAGGGCCGTCCTGCTGGGCGTCACGAACATTCAGCAGCACCGGCAACAGATGGTCCAGGTTGTGGCCATCGATCGGGCCGACGTAATAGAAGCCCAGTTCCTCGAACAGCGTACCGCCGGTGACCAGGCCGCGGGCGAATTCCTCGGCGCGCTTCGCCGCCTTTTCCAGGGGTTTGGGGAAGGCACGGGCCATGTGCTTGGCGATGTCGCGCAACGACCGATACGATCGCGACGAAATCAGCCGCGACAGATAGGCACTCATCGCACCGGTCGGCGGGGCGATCGACATGTCGTTGTCGTTCAGGATCACGATCAGCCGGTCGGGCATGGCGCCGGCGTTGTTCATCGCCTCATAGGCCATGCCGGCGCTCATCGCGCCATCGCCGATCACCGCGATCACCCGGCGGTCGGTCTCGCCCTTCAGCCGGCTGGCCACCGCCATGCCCAACCCTGCCGAAATCGAGGTCGAGCTGTGGGCGGCACCGAACGGGTCGTAGTCGCTTTCATCCCGCTTGGTGAAGCCCGACAGGCCGTCTCGCTGGCGCAGGGTGCGGATCCGCTCGCGCCGGCCGGTCAGGATCTTATGGGGATAGCACTGGTGGCCGACATCCCAGATCAGCCGGTCACGGGGTGTGTCGAACACATGATGGATCGCGACACTCAACTCGACGACGCCAAGCCCCGCGCCCAGATGGCCGCCGGTCACGGAGACCGCCGAGATGGTTTCCGCGCGCAGTTCATCGGCAAGCTGGCGAAGCTGGTCGCGGGTCAGACCGCGCAGATCCGCCGGCACCTGCACGGTGTCCAGCAGCGGAGTGGACGGGCGATCGGACACTGGCAGCCTCTCCTCGCTCACGGCGAAAGTCTTCAGGATGACGGCCCCGTTTCATAGGGGTCTTGGTCTCTGTACGCAACACCCCTGCCTGCGGTTTCAGGCCGAAATGCACATTCGATCCGAAAGATATGGCGCGGGTGTCACGGCAATGTAACCGTTAGACCCGCCCACCGGTCGGAAATCCGGCCAATATAGCCTTGCCCGCAATGCTTGCACAGCATCAAGCAGCGCTGCCACTGTCTGGTCCCCATGCCATCAGACATGGCTGAATTCTGCGACTCAGACGCATTCGATGGCCGATGCGGGCGATGGCCGATGCGGGCGATGACAGATGCGGGCGATGACAGCCGGCAATCGCCGTCACCGGTCGCGGGTCACCACATGGATCGCCAGACGGCGCAGATCATCGGCGCGATCATCGAACGCACCAAGTGCCGCAATCGCCATATCCATCAGCCGCGCGGCCTCGGCCCGGGCGCCGTCGACGCCCATCAGCCCCACGAAGGTGGCCTTGCCGCGTGCGGCATCCTTGCCGACCGCCTTGCCGGCCGCCGTCGCATCGCCGGTGGCGTCGATCAGGTCATCGGCAATCTGATAGGCAAGGCCCAGGGCCCGGGCATAATCGCGCAGCGCCGTCCGTGCCTCCATGCCGGCACCGCTCAGAATAGCGCCGGCCCGGCAGCTGAATTCGATCAAAGCGCCGGTCTTCAGCCGCTGCATCCGGCCGATGGCGCCAAGCTCGGTCATCCCGCCCGCGGCCTCGGCCTCGATATCGAGCATCTGACCGCCGACCATGCCGCCGGCACCGCCGGCTTCGGCCAGCGCCAGCACCAGATCGGCCCGCACACCGCCATCGGGATGGGTGGCGGGTTCGGCCAGCACCTGGAAGGCCAGCGTCAGCAGCGCGTCGCCGACCAGAACGGCCGTCGCCTCGTCATACTGCCTGTGGGTGGTCGGCCGGCCGCGACGCAGGTCATCGTCATCCATAGCCGGCAGGTCGTCATGGACCAGAGAATATGTGTGCAGGAATTCGACAGCCGCCCCGGCCCGGTACAGCCGGTCGTCGGGCACGTCGAATAATTGCCCTGAAGCGGCGATCAGAAACGGCCGCAGCCGCTTGCCACCGGCGAACACCGCATAACGCAGCGCCTCGGTCAGTCGTGGCGAGGCGCCGCCCCCTTGGGGTGGCAGCAAACGGTCCATGGCCGCCTCGACACCGGCCGATACCGTCTCAAGGCGGGCGGCAAGCGCCGCGCGCGCCTGCGCGTCGAATATCGGCAGCAAACCCGCCTGATCGTCGCCCGGAAGTGGTCCGCTGCCATTCATCGCGCCTGCCCCGTCGTCAACCGGTGTCGTCACGGCAGGTCGACCGGATCGAGCCCGGTGGGGCGGCCATCGCCACCCAGCACGATGCGTTCCACCTTGGCCTTCGCCTCGGCCAGCTTGCGCTCGCAATGGCGCCGCAGCAGGGCACCGCGCTCGTAATCCTCGATCGCCTCTTCCAGACGGGCTTCGCCGCTTTCGAGCTTGCGCACGATCTGCTCCAGCTCCTTGAGCGCATCCTCGAAACTGAGGCCGGCGATCTCGGGCGGCAGGGTCTCGGGCGGCAGGGTCTCGTCGGCAGCCATGATGTCGGCATCTCCATGGGCGTGAAGGAATGAGGCGGGGTGAAGGAATGAGGCCGGGAGTGTAAGCCGGCCCGCATCACCGCGGCAAGGCCGGCTTCCCGGCCGCTGCCTGCCGCTATGGCGCCGTCATCAGGACATGGACATGCGACGCCGCGGCATCGGCCAGCGCCCGCAGGTCATAGCCGCCTTCCAGTGTGGAGATGATCCGGCCGCCGGAATGGCGGCGGGCGACCTCGATCAGTTCCTTGGTCATCCAGGCGAAATCCTCGGTGCCGAGGTCCATGCCGCCCACCGGATCGCGATGATGGGCGTCGAACCCGGCCGAGACCAGCAGCAGATCGGGCATGAATTCATCCAGCGCCGGGATCAGCCGTTCGATGAAGGCGCGCCGCACCATGATGCCCCCCGATCCGGCGCCGAAGGGAATGTTCAGGATGTTGCCGGCGACGCCGCGCTCCGACATCTTGCCGGTGCCCGGATAGAACGGCGCCTGATGGATCGAGCCATAGAACAGGTCGGGGTCGTTCTGGAACATCGCCTGGGTGCCATTGCCGTGATGGACATCGAAATCCACCACCGCGATCCGGTTCACCTTATAGGCGGCACGGGCATGCAGCGCGCCCACCGCCACGTTGTTGAACAGGCAGAACCCCATCGGCCGGCCCGGTTCTGCATGATGGCCGGGCGGGCGGATCGCGCAGAACGCCCGGTCGAAACGCCCGGTCATCACCGCGTCGACCGCGGCCACCACAGCCCCGGCCGCCCTGAGCGCCGCCTCGCCCGATCCGGGCGACACCACGGTATCGGCATCCAGATGCACCGCCTCTGCCCCTTGAGCCGGGATCGCCGCCAGCACGGCGCGGATATAGGCCGGGTCATGGGCCAGCGACAGCGTCTCTTCTGTCGCGGCCGGCGCGTCCTCGCGCACCAGACCGCTGAATTCCGGCGCCTCCAGCGCCTTCAGAACCGCGCGCAGGCGCGCGGGCGATTCCGGGTGCCACGATCCGGTCTCGTGATCGAGACAGGCCGGGTGGGTCAGCAACAGCACCGACATCAGGTTCAGCGTTTCCTCAAAGGCAATCCGGCCCGACGTTGGCCGCCGGCCGGTCACTGGCCTGCGGCGTCGCCCGATCCTGCGGGTCATCCTGGTTCTGGCCCTACTCTCCCGCGCAGACCTGCGGCGCGCAAGCGTCGTCTGCGCACCCCCAGGGCAACGAGTTCAGGTTAACGCGGTGATCGGAATCTCTGGCGCACGATAGTTTGGCGTGATTCAACAGGCTTCCACA
>NZ_BMDZ01000076.1 GCF_014636235.1 Tistrella bauzanensis | reverse complement strand
CTCACCCGAGGGAATCAGCCCCGCAGCGCGGGGGCAAGCGGACATCGACAGGGTTGGAGCCCATTCTGCAACAGGCTCCTATCTGCAGAACAATGCCGGCGCTGAGGAATGGATGCAGCAAGCTATTCCGTTCGGCAGGCTCGCCCAGACCGACGAGGTCGCCAAGGCGGTGCTGTTTCTGGCATCGGACGAAAGTAGCTTCGTTGGCGGCGAGGAGCTGTTTGTCGATGGCGGCTTCGTGGCGGTCTGACAACGCAGCATAATGCGTCCGTCTCGCAACATCCTGAAACGTTCGACGAGTTCCGCCGCAAAACGCCCGCGCAAAGGCAGAGCTCCGCGGCGGAATCTGTACGCCGGACGGATGACCGCACCAGGCGGAATCCGGATCATCCTGAGCCACGTCGCGAAAAATACCGTCACGCGGTTCTGGGAGGCCTGCCGCGGAAACGCCTATTGCATGCAGGCGCTTGCCTCCCAAAAAAAGGACCGTCAGAAGCCTCGTTCCCCCTGACGGTCCTCTCAAATTTCATGATGATCGATATGGCCGTGACCTGTCAGGCGGATGAGTAAAAATCATTCCCACTCAATCGTTCCCGGCGGCTTCGACGTCACGTCATAGGTCACCCGGTTGATGCCCTTGACCTCGTTGATGATGCGGTGGGCGACGTGGCTGAGGAAGCCGTGGTCGAAGGGGTAGCTGTCGGCGGTCATGCCGTCGGTCGAGGTGACGGCGCGGAGCGCGCAGACATTGTCATAGGTGCGACCGTCACCCATCACGCCCACCGAGCGGACCGGCAGCAGCACCGCGAAAGCCTGCCAGATCGCGTCGTAGAGGCCGGCCTTGCGGATCTCTTCCAGATAGATCCGGTCGGCCTTGCGCAGCACCGCCAGGCGGTCTTCGGCCACCGCGCCGAGCACGCGGATGGCAAGCCCCGGCCCCGGGAAGGGATGGCGGCCGACAAAGCCGTCGGGCAGGCCCAGTTCGCGGCCGAGATCGCGGACCTCGTCCTTGAACAGCTCGCGCAGCGGCTCGACCAGCTTCATGTTCATCCGCTCGGGCAGGCCGCCGACATTGTGATGCGATTTGATCGTCACACTGGGCCCGCCCGTGAACGACACCGACTCGATCACATCCGGATACAGCGTGCCCTGGGCGAGGAAGGCGGCGCCGCCGATCTTTTTCGCCTCGGCCTCAAAGACATCGATGAAGGTGCCACCGATGATCTTGCGCTTGCGCTCCGGATCGTCGACGCCGGCGAGCTTGTCGAGAAACAGCGGCCCGGCCTCGACATGCACCAGCGGGATGTTGAAGCTGTCGCGGAACAGCTCAACCACCTGCTCCGCTTCACCAGAACGCAGAAGCCCGGTATCCACGAACACGCAGGTCAGCTGATCGCCGATCGCTTCATGGATCAGCTTGGCCGCAACCGCGCTGTCGACGCCGCCCGAAAGGCCGCAGATCACCCGCTCCGCACCCACCTGCTCGCGGATGCGCTGGATGGCGCCCTCACGGAAGGCGGCCATCGTCCAGTCGCCCGGGCAGCCGCAGATGTCGCGCACGAAATGCCCGATCAGCTTCGCGCCATCCGGGGTGTGCATGACTTCCGGATGGAACTGCACCGCATAGAACCGGCGCACATCATCGGCGATCGCCGCGAACGGCGCGCCATCAGAGACGCCCACCACGCGGAAGCCATCGGGCAGCGCGGTCACCCGGTCGCCATGGCTCATCCACACCTGGTGGCGTTCGCCCGGCGCCCACACGCCATCGAACAGGCCGCAGCTTTCCTTGACGTCGACATAGGCGCGACCGAATTCGCGATGATCATCGGCCTCGACCCGCCCGCCCAGCTGGGCGACCATAGTCTGCTCACCATAGCAGATGCCGAAGACCGGCACCCCCAGCGAGAACACCATGTCGGGTGCCCGCGGCGTGGCGGCTTCAGTCACGGAGGCCGGCCCGCCGGACAGGATCACACCCGCGGGCGCGAACTCCCTGATCCAGTCGGGATCGACGCTGAACGGCTTGATTTCGGAATAGACCCCCGACTCGCGCACACGGCGCGCGATCAGCTGCGTCACCTGGCTGCCGAAGTCGAGGATCAGGATGCGGTCGGTCATCGCGCCTCCTGAGGGGTCGGGGCGCGGCCCTTGCCGGTGCATCGGCGGCCACCGCCCGGTGGAGCGGAGAGAACCATGTCACGAACGGTTTGGCAAGCCCGCCAGAGCCGCACCCTGCCATGCATTCTGGTGATGGGCCGCGCGCGCTATAAACGGCGGGGGGCGTCGCCGCCCCCCAAATATACCGCTCAGGCCTCGGCAGTGGTCTCGCCGGCGGCGGGCTTTTCGGCCTTCACCACCTTGGGCGGCAGCACCACGCGCAGATGCAGTTCCTTCAACTGCTCCGGCGATGCCTCATGCGGCGCATTCATCATCGGATCCTGCGCCTGCTGGTTCATCGGAAAAGCGACGACCTCGCGGATATTCGGCACATCGGCCAGCAGCATCACGATGCGGTCGACGCCCGGGGCAATGCCGCCATGCGGCGGCGCGCCGAAACGGAAGGCGTTCAGCATGCCGCCGAACTTGTCCTCCACGACCTCGGGGCCATAGCCCGCGATCTCGAACGCCCGATACATGATCTCGGGCAGATGATTCCGGATGGCGCCCGACGACAGCTCGACACCATTGCAGACGATATCGTACTGGAAAGCGTTGATCTCAAGCGGATCTTTGGTGTTCAGCGCCTCAAGCCCACCCTGGGGCATCGAGAACGGATTGTGGCTGAACACGATCTGACCAAGCTTCTCGTCGAACTCGAACATCGGGAAATCGACGATCCAGCACAGCTTGAAGACCTTGGGGTCGATCAGGCCCAGATCCGCGCCCAGCTTCAGGCGGGCGGCACCGGCAAGCTTGGCGGCCTTGTCAGCCACATCCATGGCGAAAAACACGCCATCGCCATCGCCCATGCCGAGCTGCGCCTTCAACTGTTCCAGGCGCTCCTCGCCGAGATTCTTGGCGATCGGACCCTTGCCACCGCCATTCTCGAAGGCGATCCAGCCCATGCCCGGCGCGCCCTGGTCGCGCGCCCAGTCATTCATCTTGTCGAAGAAGCTGCGGGGCCGATCACCCACGCCCCTCACCGGCACCGCCCGAACCACCTTGCCGGCCTCGACCGATTTGGCGAAAACCGCGAAGCCCGATCCCCGGAAAATCTCCGAGACATCGGCGATCTCGATCGGGATACGCAGATCCGGCTTGTCGGAGCCGTATTTCAGCATCGATTCCGCGAACGGAATCCGCGGGAACGGCCCGTCCGGCACCCGGCGATCGCCGCCGAATTCCTCGAACACCCCGCGCAGCACCGGCTCGATCGCCTGGAAGACATCTTCCTGGGTCACGAACGACATCTCGATATCGAGCTGATAAAACTCGCCGGGGCTGCGATCGGCGCGGGCATCCTCGTCGCGGAAGCAGGGCGCGATCTGGAAATAGCGGTCGAAGCCCGCCACCATCAGCAGTTGCTTGAACTGCTGCGGCGCCTGCGGCAGCGCATAGAACGTGCCGGGATGAAGGCGGCTCGGCACCAGGAAGTCGCGCGCGCCCTCCGGGCTCGATGCGGTCAGGATCGGGGTCTGGAATTCCATGAACCCGCCATCGGTCATCCGCCGGCGCAGCGACGAAATCACCTGCGAGCGCAATACGATGTTCTTGTGCACATGCTCGCGGCGCAGATCCAGATAGCGATAGCGCAGCCGGGTCTCTTCCGGGAAGTCGCGGTCGCTGTTGACCTGCAATGGCAGCGGATCGGCCGCCGACTGAAGCAGCAGATCCTCGACCCGGACCTCGATTTCGCCGGTCGCCATATTGGCGTTGACCGTGTCGGCCGAACGGGCGACGACCCGGCCGGTGGCCGTGATCACGCTTTCGTTCTTCAGCTCTTCGGCGACCTTGAAGGCGGCGCTGTCGACATCGACCACGATCTGGGTCAATCCGAAATGGTCGCGCAGATCGATGAACAGCAGATTGCCGTGATCGCGCTTGCGATGCACCCAGCCCGAAAGCCGGACGGTCTGGCCCTCATGGGCAAGCGTCAGTTCATTGCAGGTATGCGAGCGATAGGCATGCATCGGATCGGGCCTGTTCCGTCAGCGGGCGGGTCGACAGCGGTGGCAATTCCGCCACGCGCCAAAACCTGCGGACGGCAGGGCCGCACACAGGACTGGACCGGAACAACGCACGGATAAAGCCGGCTTGTCAAGCTGCCCCGCAGATGCCGCCATATGCCAGAGCCACCATCTGCTGCCGCCGGCCGGCAGATCCGGCCGCGGATATGCCAGGCATATAACGTGACGTGACGTCTGTCCGACGTGGCGGGCGGGCGATCAATCGTGCTATAGACGAGATCATGACCGAGATCATCACCGACACCCAGTCGCTCAGACAGCTTGTTGACGAATTGAAGGCCGAACCCTTCGTCACCGTCGACACCGAATTCATGCGCGAGAAGACCTACTGGCCCAAGCTGTGCCTGGTGCAGCTTGCCGGCGCCAGCCGGGCCGCCGCGGTCGATCCGCTGGCCGAGGGCATAGACCTGGCGCCGCTGGGCGAACTGCTGGCCGACACCTCGGTGCTGAAGGTGTTCCATGCCGCCCGCCAGGATGTGGAAATCTTCCTGCTGCTGTTCGGCGCCGTGCCGACGCCGATGTTCGACACCCAGGTGGCCGCGATGGTCTGCGGCTTCGGCGAAAGCGTCGGTTATGAAACCCTGGTGAACAAGCTGGCCCGGGCCAGCATCGACAAGTCATCCCGCTTCACCGACTGGTCGCGGCGCCCGCTGACGGAGAAGCAGGCGACCTATGCCCTGGCCGACGTCACCCATCTGCGCACTGTGTACGAGAAGCTGGCCAGGCTTCTGGAAGACAGCGGCCGCGAGGAATGGCTCGACGAGGAAATGGCGACGCTGAACGCCGCCGAAACCTATGAGACCAAGCCTGACGTGGCCTGGGAGCGTATCCGGACCCGCAGCCTCGACCGGCGCTTTCTGGGACTGGTGCGTGAACTTGGCGCCTGGCGCGAGCGTCAGGCGCAGTCGCGCAACGTGCCCCGCACCTTCATCACCAAGGACGAGACGCTACTGGAGATGGCCTCCAGTCAGCCGAAGACGGTCGATGATCTGAGGCGGGTCCGTGGCCTGCCGAAATGGGCGACCGAGGGTGCCGGCGGCGAGGAGGTGCTGTCCTGCATCGCCCGCGCCCTGGCCGAGCCCAAAGGCGACCTGCCCGACCGGGAGCCGCCGCGCGATCTGCCCCGGGGCCTTGGGCCGCTGATCGAACTGCTGAAGGTTCTGCTGAAGATGAAGAGCGAGGAGCACGGCGTCGCCCGCACGCTGATCGCCTCGCAGGATGACCTGGAAATGCTGGCGATCGACGGCCCCACCGCCCCCATTGCCGCCCTGAAGGGCTGGCGCCATGAGGTGTTCGGCGAAGACGCGCTGCGGCTGCTGTCGGGCGACGTCGCCCTTGGCGCCCGTGGGCGGTCGATCGCGGTGCTGTCGTTGTCGGGCGAGGAAGCCGTGCTGCAATCGACCCGTCGCAAGCAGCGCAAGCGCAAGCTGCGCAAGGATGACGACACCACCGATGCCGGCGACGGCCCGGCCGATGGCACCGATGACGCCGGCACGATATCCGCCGACATCGCCGCAGATTGACACCCCCGAAGCCGACCGCCGGCCCATGACAAGACCGGTTCAGGGCATCACATCCAGATCAGGCATCGCCAGATGAGGCATCGACTGACAGGATCAATGTCGCGACGCCGGCCGGCGGTTCGGCCAGAGTGAAGACCTGCGTGGCCGGTCTGCGACCCCGGCGAGGCGCATCCCCGGCAATGCCCGCGGCAGTCAGGCGGCCATGTGCCGCCCGAGCGTCGGCCACGCGCCAGCACAGCCCCCAGAACCGATGTGGCGGTGGTGGGTTGATCTGAGTATCGGCGGGCGGATCCGTCGCTCCTGCCATCGATTGAACGACCTCGACGATGCTGTCGCCGCAGCGGAAGAACAGCATCCGTGCGCCCCAGGACGGATTGGCCCGGTCAAGCCTGAGGTCGAGCCCCAGCCTGCCGCCCAGCACCGCCACCGCGTGGGTGACGTCATTGGTGCGGATAACGACATGATCCAGGCCGATGACCGCACCCGGTTCGCCGCCGGTCCGGTCGATGCCGGTCTGGTCGATGGTCGCGTCGGTCAGGGTACCGACCTCTGCCTGCACCAGATGCACGCCCAGCCCCCCGGCAGCCGAGGGCGACAGCCGCAGCAGACCGTTTTCGGTCGCCATGGTGTGGTCGATCGCAAGCCCGCGCCGGTCGGCCAGCACCGCCGCCCGCGACAGGTCATCGACGGCAAAGCCCACTGCCGACAATCCGTCGGGGGCGTCGCCGCGGCCGGGCATCAGCCTGACCGCCAGCCGGCCGACCTGAAAGCAGGTCAGCGCCGCTGTCGCAATGATCGGGGCCCGGTCGAAGAGCGTCGCGTAAAGATTTGTGGCGGCATCAAGATCGGTGGCCACTATCTCGACATGGGCAAGACCGGTGATCATCCTGGCTCCACCTCGTCGTGAGGCCCCACCTCGTCGTGACGCCCCACCTCGTCGTGACGCCCCACCTCGTCGTGACGCCCCACCTCGTCGTGACGATTGCCGGACGCCGGCGCCGGGGGCGGACCGGCATCGGTCGTTTGATGATCCAGAATGCCGCGGGCCAGCGCCACGGTCACCGGTCGGTGCTCGGCCAGCGCCGTCTGGTCGATCGCATCCACCAGGCGGCGTGCGGCATCGAATGACCGCTCCATATGCACCGCCAACCAGCGGATGACATCCTCGCCGACCCGAAGCTGCCGGTCGGCGAACAGCTTCACCAGCAGCGCCATCAGCAGGGCATCATCGGGCGGCCCCACCCGTACCGCCGGTGCGGCCCGCAGCCGCGATGCCAGATCCGGCAGCGCCAAGGGCCAGCGGGCCGGCGGCTCGATGCCGGTCAGCAGCAAGGTGCCGCCGATGGCCGCAAGATGATTATAGAGGTGGAACAGTGCTGCCTCGTCGACGCCGGTTGCCTCGCCCAGATCCTCGACCAGCACGGCGCGCGCATCGTTCAGCAGATCGGATGGCGCGGTATCGGCGGTCAGTCGCGCAGGCGTGATCTCGACGGCGCTGCTCACCGCCTGCCACACCCGCGCCAGATGGGTCTTGCCGCAGCCCGCCGGTCCGTGAATGGCCAGTGCCGGCCCGGGCCATGCCGGCCAGCGGTCCAGCCAGGCCACGGCGTCGGCGTTGGACGGCGCCACCAGGAAATCCTCCCGCCCCAATGCCGGACGAAGCGTCAGGTCCAGCGGCAGTTGGGCGGGGCGTCGGATCAATGGCCGGTCTCCGGGCTGCGGGTCGCATCGATGACGGTACCGTCAACCATGGACTGGTCGATGGCCGGGCGTGGATCATAGAGCGCACTGGCAAGATACCGCTCCAGCGCATAGCGCACCAGAACCGCCACACACACCGCCGCCGGAAGCGCCACCAGAACGCCGACAAGCCCGAACAGCGCCCCCCCCACCATCAGGGCGAAGATGATCCAGACCGGATGCAGCCCCACGCGATTGCCGACCAGCGGTGGCTGCAGCAGGGTCTCGATCCCCTGCCCGGCCAGAAAGATGGCGCCGGCGGCGATGACATGCCAGTCGGTGCCGAACTGCAGCAGCGCGAAGCCCACCGACAGCGCGAAGCCGCTGATGAAGCCGACGAACGGCACAAAGGACAGAATGCCCGCCGCCATGCCGATCGGCACCGCCAGATCCAGCCCGATCACCACCAGGCCCAGCGAATACCAGGTTCCCAGAATCAGGCACAGCAAGGTCTGGCCACGCACCAGGCCGGCGATTCCGCGATCCATGTCCTTGGCCAGACGCCGCACCACGTCGCGGCCAGCCACCGGCACCCAGCCATCGATACGGGCAATCATCGTATCCCAGTCGCGCAGCAGGTAAAAGCTGACGACCGGCGTGATCAGCATCAGCGACACGATATTGGCGATCGACATCACCGAATTCATCAGCCCGGTGAGCACGCTGGCGATCATGCCGGCGGCGCGCGACCCCTCGCCCTCGGCCGTGGCGAACATACCCTGAATGCGTTCGGCCACCTCTGGCGGCAGGCGCCGCCACAGAAGATCCAGTTGCGGCAGTACCTCCTCGCGCACCAGCCTCACATATTCCGGCAGCCGGTCGATGAAGTCACCGATCCGGCTTTGAACATAGGGGGCCAGCACCGCCAGCCCGACCACCAGGGCGCCGAAGAAGAGAATGGTCACCACCCAGGTGGCCGCCATCCGGCCCAACCCCACGGTCTCGACGCGATCGACCAGCGGGTCCAGGAAATAGGCAACCAGCAGCCCGGCCACGAATGGCAGCAGCACACCGCCCAGCAGCCACAGGCTGCCGATCAGCACCACCACGAAAATCGCCCAGAACAGCGTACGCGCGCTTCGGCTCATGCTCCGTCCCTTCAGGCGCCGGGCGGTTGGTCGCCGGGCGTGTCATCATGTCGCCCGGCATGGCGCAACCAGCGCACCAGATAGCCCATGCCGGATAATGCGGTGGTCGCGGCCACGACCACCATCAGCAGATCGATCACTGTCTGCCAGTGCCTGTGGTTCAACACCGCGTCACCGGGCAGCAATGCCCCCGCCATGGCCAGCACGGCCAGCGCCATCGCGATCTGCGCCGTGGTATTCACCTTGCTGGTTCGCGAGGGGCTGATGGCGAGGGGCTGGCCCACGGTCTGCCCCAGCATCACACCACCCACGATCATCAGGTCACGAAACACCACCGCCATCACCAGCCATACCGGCAGCCAGTTCTGCCAGCCGAGGGCGACGAAGGTGCCGGAGATCAGCAGTTTGTCGGCCAGCGGGTCCAGCCAGGTACCAAGCCTTGTGCGGGCATCGAAGCGCCGGGCGATCCAGCCATCGACCGCATCGGACGCGCCGGCGACCAGGAACAGCCAGAAGGCTTCAGTCATAAAGCCGCGCAGCACCAGCCAGACGATGACCGGCACGGTCAGAATCCGTGCGGTCGTGATCAGATTGGGCAGCTGGCGCAGCCCGCCGGCCATTGCAGCCTCAGCCGCCGGCGCCGGTCGCGCGCGGCGGCACCGAGCCGACAGGCGCCGCCTGCCCGACCGGCGGTGTCTGGCCCGTCTCCGCACCGACCGGCAGCCCTCGACCGGTCGGCGCTGCCGGCTGACCGGCCGGCGCCACGGAGGCCGGCGCGGCGGTTCCGGGTGCCACCGACCCGACCGGCACGCCGCTCGCCCCCGCCGGGTTGCGGATGCGATCGACCAGTTCCCAATCGGTACCAAGCGGTATCAGCGCCAGACTCTGCCGGGTCAACGCGGCCTGCAGGCCATCACGATCACCATAATACCGGATGCTGACCTCGGCGCCCCTGTTCGACAGCAACCGCTCATCGACCGCCTCGATCATCGCCAGCGCCGACAAGCGCCGGCGGATTTCCGCCCAGACCGACAGATTGCCGAACCGGACCACAGCATCGAGCGAGTCGCGCCGGCTGTAGTCGACCAGATTGGTCGCCCGCCAGCCGCTGCGGGCCTGATCGAGTAGCTGAGCAACCACCGTTTCGGCCGCAGCCCCCTCGCCGCCGTCCCCTGCCAGGGGTGCGGTGGCGGTGAGGACCGTGCCGTCGGTTCCCGTCAGCCGGCCTTCGAGCTGGCCGCCGACAACGCGCCCCTCGGCGATCCATACCGCCTCGGCGTCGTACCGCGCGGCCAGGGCGTCCTGGGCCGCCGGATCGGACAAGGCCGCGCCATCGGCCGGCAGGGCCTGCCGGTCGGCCAGATCGCCCAAGGGCACCAGCATCGGGATCAGACCGCCGCGACCGACCGCCGTCTCCCATGCGCCACGCCACCAGCCGTCATCCCAGAAGCTGCCGCCGTCATAGCGCAACACTGGCACCACCAGCGACAGGCCCTTATCCGCCGCGGCGAAGGCAATGCCGGCATTGCGCAGCAGCCCGCGCACGCCCTCGGCATCGAACCGCACGGTCAGGGTGGCCCGATAGCGCTGCGGCGCCACCGCCTCGTTCGCCACATCGATCGACCGCACCAGCCGCAGCAACTGCTCGTTGCCGGGCCTGGGCAGCCGGTCGTGGTCGCGCGGATCGGTCATGCCGCGGAGCAGCAGATCGAGCGCGCGGCTCTGGCCGACATCCAGCGCCTTTTCCCGCGCGGCATTGGCATTGGCCGCGGTCTCATCGACCGCGACTCCATCCTGGGTATAGATCTCGTTGTTCCGGCCCTGGGCCAGGGCTGGCTGTGCCGCCAGAACCCCGATCATGATCAGGGCAAGGGTCACGGCCATGACGCCCTGCAAGGCCCGCCGGGCAAGGGGTGCGGCAGGGCTGGCCAGGGGTCTGATGGTCGAGCGGCCGCGGACAGCGTGGCCTGGCTGCATTGCTAGCATTGCAAACGCCGATCGTTGCAGTATGTTCACCGCGCCGGACCGCCCGCCGGGCCGCCCGCCGTTCATTCGACGGCAACTCTAGTCGAGAGCCGGCGCGCTGAAAACCATCTCGCCCGGAAATCCGCTTCACGACATCGACGGCGGCCGCCTTTATGCGCCCCCGAAGCGTGAGACAGGATCCCGGGCCCCGCACCAGAGGCGATGCCTTCGATGAGCGACGACCGCACCGCAGACCCCGCCGCCGCCGCGGCCCCGGAAGCCCGCGACCGCTATCGCGACGCCGGCGTCGACATCGACGCGGGCAATGCGCTGGTCGACCGGATCAAGCCCGCCGCCGCCCGTACCAAACGCGCCGGCGTCGCCGGCGGCATCGGCGGCTTCGGCGCGCTGTTCGACCTGAAAGCCGCCGGTTTCACCGACCCGATCCTGGTGTCGTCCACCGACGGCGTCGGCACCAAGCTGAAGATCGCTGAAGCGGCTGGCCGCCACGACACGATCGGCATCGATCTGGTCGCCATGTGCGTCAACGACCTGGTGGTCCAGGGCGCCGAGCCGCTGTTCTTCCTGGACTATTTCGCGACCGGCAAGCTGTCGGTGCCGCTGGCCGCCGCCGTGGTCGAGGGTATCGCCGAAGGCTGCGCCCAGGCTGGCTGCGCGCTGGTCGGCGGCGAGACCGCCGAGATGCCGGGGCTGTATGCCGGCAGCGATTACGATCTGGCCGGTTTCTCGGTGGGTGCCGCCGAACGCGGCACCCTGCTGCCACGCGCCGATGTCGGCGCCGGTGACGTGGTCATCGGCATGGCGTCGTCCGGCGTGCATTCGAACGGCTATTCCCTGGTCCGCAAGCTGGTCGCCGATGGCGGCTTCGACTATGCGGCCCCGGCACCGTTCGAGACCACGGCCACGAGCCTGGGCGAGGCGCTGCTGACGCCGACCCGGATCTATGTGAAGGCGCTGATGCCGGAAATCCGCGCCGGCCGCGTGAAGGCCCTGGCCCACATCACCGGCGGCGGCCTGCTTGAAAACATTCCGCGCGTGCTGCCGGATGGCGTCGGCGCCGATCTGGACGCCGCCGCCTGGACCCTGCCGCCGGTCTTCGGCTGGCTGGCCGCGACCGGTGGTCTGACCGGCCATGAACTGGCCCGCACCTTCAACTGCGGCATCGGCATGATCGTGGTGGTCGCGGCCGCCGATGCCGATGCGGTGATCGCCGGGCTGGCCGCCGCGGGCGAGACCGCTGGCGTCATCGGGCGGCTGGCACCGCGCGCCACGGGCGACGCCCTGGTCGTGATCGATCATATGGAGACCGCATGGCCAAGCGTGACGTCGCCGTCCTGATTTCAGGATCGGGCAGCAATCTTCAGGCATTGATCGACGCGGTCGCGGCCGACCCCGACCACCCTGCCCGCATCCGGCTGGTGATCTCGAACCGGCCGGGCGTCAAGGGGCTGGATCGGGCGGCGGCAGCCGGCATCGAGGCGATCGTCATCGAGCACAAGCACTTCCACGACCGCGCCGGCTTCGACGCGGCGCTCGACGAGGCGCTGCGCGCCCGTGGCATCCAGCTTGTCTGCCTTGCAGGCTTCATGCGCATCCTGACCGCGCCCTTCGTCGAGGCCTGGACCGGCCGGATGCTCAACATCCATCCCTCGCTCCTGCCCGCCTTCAAGGGGGCCCATGCGATCGATGACGCGCTGGCCGCCGGTGTGCGGGTCACCGGCGTGACGGTCCATTATGTCGTGCCGGAAATGGATGCCGGGCCGATCGTCATTCAGGCGGCGGTACCGGTTCAGCCGAATGACGATGCGGCCAGCCTGGCGCGCCGCATCCATACCGCCGAGCACCGCATCTATCCGGCGGCGCTGCGCTGGGCGGCAGCCGGCCATGTCAGCCTTGGCGATGACGGCCGCACCCGGTATTCAGGCCCCGCTGTGGCGGTGAACGCGGTGCTGATCTCGCCGCCGGCGATCGGCTGACACGGCGCCCCGCCACCACAGAACAAACCCACCATGGAACGAACCCGCGACAGACCAAAGAAAACGGGCCGTCCGGGATGATACCGGACGGCCCGTCTTCATATCGGCGCTGAAACCGGCGCGAGGCCGATCAGCCGACGATTTCGGTCTGGGCGAAGAAATAGGCGATCTCGTTGGCGGCGTTCTCGGCCGAATCCGAACCGTGCACCGAATTCGCCTCGATCGACTCGGCGAAATCCTTGCGGATGGTGCCCTCGGCGGCATTGGCCGGGTTGGTGGCGCCCATGATCTCGCGGTTGGCGGCAACCGCGTTGTCGCCTTCCAGCACCTGCACGACCACCGGACCCGAGATCATGAAGCTGACCAGATCGTTGAAGAAGGGGCGCTCGGCATGCACGGCATAGAAGCCCTCGGCCTGCGCCTTGGTCAGTTGCAGGCGCTTCTGCGCCACGATGCGCAGACCGCGGCCCTCGAAGCGGGCGTTGATCTGGCCGGTCAGGTTGCGGCGGGTGGCGTCGGGCTTGATGATCGACAGGGTGCGCTCGGTGGCCATTGTCTCGAACTCGTTTCTACGATGCAGGAGGAAACGGCGCGGCCGATCGATGACGGGCGGGCTGCGCCGACGGGTCTCCGCGGTTCCTCCCCGTCACACTCGTTCGGGGCCTGGGCCCGTTCGGAGCCGCCGGGGATTGAAAAGCCGCGATCGAGCGGGCTTATAACGGTTTCCCGGCCGCGCGGCAACCACCGCTCCGTGACGCCCCTGTCGCAATGCAATATGAGGCCTCTGCAGGCTCGTGACAGAGGCTCTCCGTCATGCTATGTGATCGCGCATGCTGCACATCAATGATCTCGTCTATCGCATCGAGGGTCGCCCGCTGTTCGAGGGTGCGACACTTGCCATCTCCGAAGGCCAGAAGCTTGGTCTTGTCGGCCCGAACGGTGCTGGCAAATCGACGCTGCTGCGCCTGATCCGTGGCGAGATCAGTCCGGATGCCGGATCGATCGTGCTGCGCCCCGGCGCCCGCATGGCATCGGTCGCCCAGGAGGCGCCCGGCGGCGCCGACAGCGCGGTCGAGCATGTTCTGGGCGCGCTGCCGGAACGGTCGGAGCTGCTGGCCAGGCTGGTCGTCGCCGAAGAGGCGCATGACGGCATGGCGCAGGCGGAGATCCATGCGCGTCTGGCGGAAATCGGCGCCCATGCCGAGCCGTCGCGGGCCGCCCGCATCCTGTCGGGGCTGGGCTTCAACGAGGCCATGCAGGCCGCGGCCTGCTCCAGCTTCTCAGGCGGCTGGCGGATGCGGATCGCGCTGGCCCGGACCTTGTTCGCCAATGCCGATGTGCTGCTGCTGGACGAACCCACCAACCATCTGGATCTCGAAGCCACGATGTGGCTGGAGAGCCATCTGGCGACCTATCCCGGCACGCTGATCGTGGTCAGCCATGATCGCGATCTGCTGAACGCCGTCACCGATCGCATCGCCCATGTCGATGGCGGCAAGCTGGTGGCGTATCGCGGCAATTTCGACCAGTTCCTGCGCCAGCGGGCGGAACGCCGCGAGCATGCCGCCAAGGCGGTCGTGCGGGTGGAGGCGGAGCGCAAGAAGCTGCAGGCCTTCATCGACCGCTTCCGCGCCAAAGCGACCAAGGCCGCCCAGGCCCAGAGCCGGGTGAAGGCGCTGGAGCGGCTGGGATCGGCCGATGCACCGCCGCGCGCCTATGAGGTGGCGTTCTCGTTTCCCTCACCGGAAACACTGGCACCGCCGCTGCTCGCGATCGACGATGTGACATTGGGCTATGGCGACGCGCCGCCGGTGCTGCGCGGGATCAATCTGCGCATCGATCAGGACGACCGCATCGCCCTGCTGGGCGCCAACGGCAACGGCAAGTCGACACTGATGAAGCTGCTGGCCGGGCGGCTGGAGCCCCGCCACGGACGCATGGTGCGGCCGTCAAAGCTGCGGATCGGCTATTTCGCCCAGCACCAGACCGACGAGTTGATCGCCGGCGACACCGCATTTCAACACATGAAGCGGGTGATGCCCGGCGTCCATGATGCCAAGGTTCGCGCGCAGCTCGGCCGCTTCGGTCTGGCCCAGGCGCGTGGCGACACGGCGGTGGAGCAGTTGTCGGGCGGCGAGAAAGCGCGTCTGCTGTTCGCGCTGGTCACCCGCGATGCACCGCATCTGCTGTTGCTGGACGAGCCGACCAACCATCTGGACATCGAGGCGCGCGACGCGCTGATCGAGGCGGTGAACGAATACACCGGCGCCGTGGTGTTCATCGCCCATGACCGACGGATGGTGGAACTGGCGGCCGAACGGTTGTGGCTGGTCGCCGATGGCCGCTGCAAGCCCTATGAAGGCGACCTCGACGACTATCGTAAGCTGCTGCTGGAAACCGCGCGCGTGGCGCCGGATCGTGGCGGTGCCGCCACCGATGCCGAGGCCAAGGCCAATAAGCGCGATCAGCGCCGCGCCGCGGCTGAGCGTCGCGAAAAACTGAAGCCGCTCAAGAACCTGATCAGTAAGGCGGAGAATGAGGTCGAACGCCTGACCCGGGAACGCGACCGGCTGGCGGCCCTGCTGGCCGACCCGACCTTCTATGACGGCCCCCCGGCCGATGTGGCACGCGCCACGCGTGAGAAGGGCCAGGTGGACAGCAAGCTCGCCGCCGCCGAGGAACGCTGGCTGGCCGCCCTCGATACCTATGAACGCGCCGAAAGCGACGCGATGGCCGACGCCTGACCGCTGATCGGCCGACATCCCGTCGGCCCGCGACTGTCAGCCGATCAGACGCGCGAGCCGTGCCACCGCCGCATCGGCTGCGCGCTCGGGCAGGGCCGCGAACCCCAGAATCAGCCCGGGCCGGCGCCGCGCATCCGACAGAAAATGCGGCGCCAGCGCCGAACCACGCATACCGGCGCGAGCCATCGCCGCCGCCAGGGCAACATCATCGGTGCCGGCGGGCAGGTGCAGCACCAGCGACATGCCGCCGGCGCCGGCGCTGATGGCCATGCCGCGCCCTGGCTGCGGGGCGATGACCCGGCGCTCGATGGCCTCGATCACCGCTGCGCGCCGCCGCGTATAAAGTGCGCGCATCCGTCGGACATGGCGGCCCAGATGGCCATCGGTCATGAAACGGGCCAGGGCCGGTTGCAGCACCAGGGCCGATGGCGGCCCCAGCGCGCGCAGCCCCTCGGCGAAACGAGCGACATGCCCCTCCGGCACCACCAGATACCCAAGGCGAATACCCGGCGCCAGAACCTTGGAAAAGCTGCCGATATAGATCGTGCGCCCATGGCCGTCCAGGCCCTGGAGCGACGGGATCGGCCGCCCGGCATAGCGGAACTCGCTGTCGTAATCATCCTCGATGATCCAGCCGCCCTGTGCCGCCGCACGGTCGATCAGCCGCAGCCTGCGGGCCAGCGGCAGGGTCATCCCCAACGGGTATTGATGCGAGGGCGTCAGAATGCAACTGCGGGCCGCGGGCGCCATCGCCTCGGCCGCATCGGGGTCGAAGCCGTCGGCATCCAGCGGCACCGGCACCGGCCGCGCGCCGATCAGGCCCAAGGCGGTCCTGATGCCGCGATAGCCCGGGTCTTCCACCCAGACCGGTTCGTCACGACCGATGACCATCCGGCAGGCAAGATCCAGTGCCTGCTGGGCACCTGCTGTGATCAGCACCCGCGCGGGGGTCGCGATCACCGCCCGCGTCGCCACCAGATGTGCGGCAACGGCCTGGCGCAGAACCAGCGCACCGGCGGGATCGGCAACCGCCAGGGCGTCGGTCCCGCCAGCTTTCATGCCATGGACGAGCGCCCGGTTCCATGCCGCCAACGGAAACTGATCAAGCGCGCCGATGCCTTCGGCAAAGACCGGCGGCGGCCAGCCCGCCGGCATCCCCGCTGCCGGTGCAACTGCCGATGCCGGTGCCGGGGGTGCCGACGACATGGCGGAGCGGGGCGGTGACAACGCCAACTGGGAATCGGGCAGATCGGCCGAGACCCTGGTCCCATCGCCGATGCGCGCGGTCAGATAGCCTTCCGCCACCAGTTGCTCATAGGCGCCGACAACTGTGCCCCGGGCGACACCAAGGGCCGCGGCAAGACTGCGGCTGGCCGGCAGACGCGCGCCCGGTGCCAGACGGCCGGCCAGAATCGCGTCGCGCAACGCGCCATACAACCCCTGCCCCACGCCGGCGGCCAGCGGGTCGCGCAGGCTGGAGGACCGATCCGGCCAATGGGGAAGCAGGGCAGCGAGGTCGGCAGCGAGGTCGGTCTCATGCGTTTTCGAAGATTGGTCCATTCATAGATCTCATATTTGGATCATTAGATCAGACCAATCATCTCATAGGCTGCGCCATAACACCACACGCCGCCATGAACGGACCACCCCATGACCATTGATACCGATCTGCCACCCGCGCCACCGGTCCCGCCTCTCGGGTCGACGCCCCGGACGACCCTGACGCGGTTGCCCGACCGGGCGGCAACCGACCGGGCGATGCTGAACGACCTGCTCGACGAGGCACTTCTCGCCCATATCGCCTTCGCCGACGATGGTCAGCCGGTGGTGCTGCCGATCGCCTGCTGGCGCGCGGGCGACCATCTGTACATCCACGGAGCCCGCAAGACCCGGTTCATGCAGGTGCTCGCCGACGGCGCCCCCGCCTCGGTCGCCGTGACGGTGCTGGATGGGCTGGTCATCGCCCGCTCGACCTTCAATCACTCCATGAACTATCGATCGGCCATCATCTTCGGACGGTTCGAGCCGGTCGACGATCCGGTCGCGAAAGCGGCCGCCCTGGATGCCTTCATGCGTCATGTGGTGCCGGGCCGCGACCCGCATGAGCCACGCCCCGGCTCGGATCAGGAACTGAAAGCCACCCACGTGCTCCGGATCGCCCTCGACGAGGTATCGGTGAAGTGGCGGGCCGGCCCGCCGGGTGATCAGCCACAGGACATGGACCGGCCGGTCTGGGCCGGTGTTGTGCCGCTGGCGCTGACGGCGGGGACGCCGATCACCGCGCCCTCCGCCGCCACCCGCCCGGTGCCGCCGGAATTTGCCGCCTATCGCCGCCCATCCGGGTGTGCCAGAGGCTGAGAGTCGCAGACTGCGACTGCGTCTTAAAACCGCCTCACGCAAAATGCATTGCAAACTGCGTGGGGCCGCCTTGCCACCCCTTTGCCGCGACAGCACTCGGTAAGCACAAGTCAGCAGCAATCGCGATGGAGTGCCAATGAATAACCGGCCGCGTCAGTCATCGCCCCTCACCTTCGATTGGATCTTGAAAAATTGATTCTGAAAATATCATATATAGATATGAACTCCCGCACCGACATCGCGTCATCTGAAAAGATGGAGGGTGGATATGACTGATATTGAAGCGGTCCTTCGTAACAACCGGATAACCACTGCGGAAATCATATACTATATGCCGGATCATCCTATGGTTCTGCAGAGCCTTGTCTGGCAGTTTCTGGATCTGGCGCCGCGATTTCCAAAGTTACAGGCTTTCCTGCAGTTCTGGACACGCGAGATAGAGGGGGCAATTCATTCGGTGACTGTGGCCAATGCGGCCCTGGCGGCCCCGGCCAAATGGCGTCATCTCGACGGGGTCTGGCGGCTGCAATAAGGCCGTCCTGTGGCGATGGTGGCGCGGGATTTGCTTACCGTCTTCGCCATCGCAACAGATGACGGTGCATGCCGCGATGGATACCGATCTGCGCGGCACCCGCGGCCGGAAGGCGGCAATGACCGGAGATCGACAGCAGGGTGAAACCGGCCCGCGACCGCTTCTGCCGGTGCCCCCCCCTAAGCACTATGCGTGGCTGCGCCCGGCAGCCCTGGCCATGATGCTGGCGGCGCTGCTGCTGTTCTCGGCCGGCCTGCTGCACAGCAACAATCTGCTCAGGCAGACCGTGCTGACCAGCCATGTCGATCTGTCGCAAACCGTATCGACCCTGCGGCGCCTGGAGCGCTGCTATCTGGAACTGGCGGGCGGTCTGCACCTGATCGGCGGCCCTTCCCATCCCGGACCGTCTCACCCGGATCCGTCCATGACGGGTGGCGCCGGCACCACTGCGGCCGATGTTCTGGACCGGGAAATCGTCCATATGACGGCCCATCTGTCAAACCTGCGGCTAGCCGGGCCGGCCGCGGTGATGGCGTCACTGCCGGATGGTGAGGCGCTTCTGGCCATCGCCAGCGCAGACCTCGCCTGGTTGACCGGCCTTCGCGCCGTCGATGTCACCCCCACGGCCGACGAACTGCGCCGCCATCTCGCCGAGGGCGCATTGCGGCTCGACCCGGCAATCCGGCACCTTGAGGCCACGCTGACCGATGACCAGCAGACCGTCCGCAACAGCTTGATCGAGTTACAGACCCTGGGGCAGATGTCGGCCGCCGGCATTCTCGCGACAGTTGCCGGCCTGGGCGTGCTCGCCACCCTGATGCATCACGGTCAGAAGCGCAGCCATCAGCGGCTGCGCGGCGCCATCGACACCATGTCGGATGGCTTCGTCCATATCGATCGCAATGGCCGGATCACTGTGGCGAATGATCAACTGTTGCGCTACCTGCCGCGTGAAACCCTGTCCGTCGGCGGCCTCGGCACCGCCGAGGGGCTTGGCCGCGCGATCGCCATGGCAGCGGCCGATCCCGAGGCCACACGCGGCGCCCTTGTCGCCATCCTGGGCGGTGCCACGCCACCCGCCCTGCCCGAACCCCGGCGCGATCGGTCCCGGCCATTGGCCGGCCAGACCGACATAGCACTTGCCGACGGGCGATGGCTGCGGCTGCGCAGCCATGACGGCGGCGATGGCGGGCGCGCGGTGGCGCTGATCGACGTGACCGCCGAACATCGCGATCTGGCACAGCGCCACCGGAAGGCCCTGGTTTTCGAACACCTGACCGACGGGCTGGTGGTGGCGGACGCCCAAGGCATGATGATCGATGTCAGCCCGTCGACCGCCAGGATCTATGGCGTGGAGCCGGCAGCATTGTGGGGGCAGCCGCTTGGCCTTCTGATCCAGCCATCCGACGCCATCAGCGTCACGCGCGGCATTATGGAAACGTTGCGCGACCAGGACGTGGTGACCCGGAGCTTCCCGATCGCCCGCCCTGCGCCGGGCGGCGGCATGATTGCCACCGGCAGGACCGCCGAAGCGACGCTGATCGCGTTGCACGACCCTTCGGCAGGCTTTGACGGGGCGATCGCCGTGATCCGCGATGTCAGCGAGGCCCGGCGCATGGACCGCCTGAAAGCGGCCTTCGTCGCAGTGGCGGCCCATGAGTTGCGGACCCCGACCACCGCGATCGTCGGCGCGCTGAAGCTGGCCTGTAGCGGCGTCGGTGGCCCGGTTTCGGAACCGCTCGCCGGGCTGCTGCGCATGGCGATGCGCAATGGTGACCGGCTGACGGCCGTGATCGACGATATTCTGGATGTGGAGCGGCTGGAGAGCGGGCAGTTCACCCTCACCCGCGCGCCGATCGTGCTCAGCCTGCTGCTGGAGACCATCGCCACCGAGGCCGCGGCCACGGCCGGCAGCCTCCTGATCATCAGCCCGGCGCCGTCTGCCGCCGCCGGTCTGACCGTGCCGGGCGACCTGCAACGGCTCGTGCAGGCTCTGGTGAAGGTCTGCGAATATGTCAGCGCTGCGGTCGACGGCACGGCGACGATTGGTCTGGACTGGCGGATCGCCGGCGATCGCCTGCATCTGTCGGCCGCGCTGACCGAATCCCAGGTATCGCCGCCGGTGGTGGCGGCGGCAATACCCGCCCAGGTTCTGCCGCCGCAGACGGTCCGCCGCGCCGGCTATATCGGCTTCGGGCTGGCCACTGCGCGGGCCTTGATCGAGCGCCATGGTGGCACCCTGTCGTATACCGCCGACGATGGCATCGCCGGCCGCTTCGATATCGATCTGCCCGCCACGGAGCCCGTGATCGCCGCCTGATCGCGGCCAGCCGGGCACGCGCGCGCCTCAGCCAGCTGGGCACCTCCATTTACCCGCTGATGTGATCGGGTTGAGGATCCGAGGCGGCACTTTGGGTGAAGCTCGCGTCAGGCATGGG
>NZ_BMDZ01000075.1 GCF_014636235.1 Tistrella bauzanensis | reverse complement strand
CCCCGTCTGCGAGGCTGCATAGCCTCATCAACCAGCGACGTCCGCCGAGCCCTTTTCAACATCGGGCGGGACATCCCCTGCCAGTGATGCTGGCGGCGTTTCAGATGTGGTTCTGAAGGGGCAGGGCGGCGCGTTTCTTGTTGAGATCGACACGCGCAGCGGTGGGCGCGCCGTGCTGACGAAGGCGCGCAGCATCGAGCCGCGCCGCTTTGGCAATCCGGCGGCCGCGTTGAGCCTGCTGCGCGAGGTTGGTATCATCGTCGGCCGGTTCGATGCCAGCGCATGGCGACCTGCCGAGAGACAGCCGGCCGCCGGCACCCGCGGCCGTGCGGATGTCTTGCGTGAGGCGCACCGCTCGGCCGCTTATAACCGGTGGCTTGCGGGTGAGATACAGGGCGCCATCGACGATCCGCGGCCAAACATCCCGCATGACAAGGTCATGGCCGGAATGGATGCGGATATTGCCGCAAGCGAGGTCGGGCACGCACCGACGCGGACGCGACGGGCATGACGGTGCCGGTGGTTGCCGGCTGAGGTCCGACGATGCCCGGTGCCCGTTATCCCCCCGGTGCCCGTTATCCCATTGAACGGCGACCGATGGCCCGCGAGGATCTGCGCGCCATCATGCATTATATCGCCGGAGACAATCCGGCGCGCGCCCGGAGCTTCGGCCAACAAGACCAAACCGCTTGAAGATCATCCAGAGTTTGGCCATACCGGGCGCCCGGATCTGCCGGAGGGCGTGCGCGAACTGATCGCGCATCCGCGCTATATCATCTTCTACCGCATGCTGGCTGACGCCGGGATCGTGGAGATCCTGCGTGTCAAGCACGCCGCGCAGCAGTTGCCGTGACGGGGGCGCGACAGTAACGGGTGGGCCATGATGGGGCGGGAGGCCCCAGGGCGCTCCCGCCCCGCTGCCTGACCATCAGATATGCAGCGCGTGCCCCAGACCCTTCAGCGCGGCTTCCTGGAAGGCCTCGCTGAGGGTCGGGTGGGCGTGGATGGTGCCGGCGATGTCTTCCAGGCGGGCGCCCATCTCGATCGCGAGGGCGAAGGCCGCCGAGAGTTCCGAGATGCCCTGGCCGGTGGCCTGGATGCCGAGGACCAGATTGTTGTCGGCGCGGAACACCACGCGCACGAAGCCCTGTTCGCCCAGCTTGCTCATCGCCCGGCCATTGGCGCTGAACGGGAACTGGGCGGTTCGGGCCTCGACGCCCTGGCGCTTCGCCTCGTCGAGCGACAGGCCGGCGGTGACGATTTCCGGGTCGGTAAAGCACACCGCCGGGATGCAGCGCTTGTCCCAGGCGCGTTTGTGGCCGGCCACGATCTCGGCCACCATCTCGCCCTGGGCCATGGCGCGGTGGGCCAGCATCGGCTCGCCCGTGACGTCGCCGATCGCATAAACCCCGCGCATCGAGGTCTGGCAGCGGTCGCCAACCGAGATGAACGGCCCGTGCATGTCCAGCACCAGTTCCTCGATCCCCCAGCCCTGCGTGGCGGGCTTGCGGCCGACGGTGACCAGGATCTTGTCGGCGGGCAGGGTGCGTTCCTCGCCTTCGGCGGTCTCGATCACCAGGCCGTCGCCGCCGCGGGCAAGGCCCCGGGCTTTGGCGCCGGTCAGCACCTCGACCCCCAGCTCGTCGAGCCGCTTCGCCGCGGGCCGGGTGAGTTCGGCATCATAGAGCGGCAGAATGCGCGGCTGGCTTTCCACCACCGTCACCCTGGCACCGAGTTTCGCGAAGGCGGTGCCGAGTTCGAGCCCGATATAGCCCGCCCCCACCACCACGAAGCGCTCGGGCACCGTGGTCAGCGACAAGGCTTCGGTCGACGAGATCACCCGGTCGCCGAAGGGCAGGAAGGGCAGTTCCACCGGCACCGATCCGGTGGCGATCACCACCGTTTCGGCGCGGATCACCTGAAGCCCGGTCTCGGTGTCGACCTCGACGGTCTTGCCGTCGCGGAACCGGGCATGGCCGGCCACCACCTTGACCTTGGCGCGCTTCAACAGCCCTGAGACGCCGCCGGTCAGCCGGCCGACGATCTGGTCCTTCCAGGCGATGGTGCGGGCCATGTCGATGGTGGGGGCGCTCGTCGAGATGCCGAGCGGCGAGGCGCCGCCCGCCATATGCGCCACCTTCTCGAATTCCTCGGCCGCGTGGATCAGGGCCTTCGATGGAATGCAGCCGACGTTCAGGCAGGTGCCGCCGGGCTTCTTCGCCTCGACGATCACCGTGTCGAGCCCAAGCTGGCCCGCGCGGATCGCGCAGACATAGCCGCCGGGGCCGGCGCCGATCACCAGCAGCTTGCAGGAAATGTCCTTCATCGTTTCAACCCTCGATGAAGATGGTGGCCGGGGTCTCAAGCAGAGACCTGATCCGCTGGACGAAGACCGCCGCATCCCAGCCATCGATCACCCGGTGATCGAAGCTGGAGGACAGGTTCATCATCTTGGCGGGCACGAAGCCGGTGCCGTCCCAGACCGGGCGGATCATCATCTTATTCACGCCGATGATCGCCACCTCCGGATGGTTGATCACCGGAGTGGTGACCACGCCGCCCAGCGCGCCCAGCGAGGTGATGGTGATCGTCGATCCGGTCAGCTCCTCACGCGTCGCGGTGCCGGTCTTGGCCGCTTCGGCCAGCCGGTTGACCTCGGCGGCACAGCCCCAGATGTCGCGTGCCTCGGCGTGCTTCACCACCGGCACCACCAGCCCCGACGGCGTCTGGGCGGCGACGCCG
This sequence comes from Tistrella bauzanensis, assembly GCF_014636235.1. Taxonomy (NCBI): domain Bacteria; kingdom Pseudomonadati; phylum Pseudomonadota; class Alphaproteobacteria; order Geminicoccales; family Geminicoccaceae; genus Tistrella; species Tistrella bauzanensis. The sequence continues at coordinate 18,427 of NZ_BMDZ01000075.1, read as the reverse complement.
ATATGTACGCCGCCATGCACCCGGATGATGCCGGCCTCATCGTCGAACAGCGCGTTCAGCCGTGGCTGTTCGGCGATCGCCTTGACCATCGCCCGCATCAGGAAGGGCAGGATGGTCAGCTTGGGCCGGTCGGCGCGCTTTTCGGCGTTCAGCTTGGCGCGGAGTTCTTCCAGCGCCGTGACGTTCACTTCCTCGACATAGGTGATGTGCGGGATACGTGACTTGGACAGCGACATCTGCTCGGCGATCCGCCGGCGCAGCCCCACGACCCTGATCTCGTCGATGGTGGTGTTGGCGACCAGACCGCCGGCCGCCGGCCGCTGGTCCTGACCGGCGAAGAACCGGTCGAGGTCTTCATGGGTGATGCGGCCGGCCGGCCCGGTGCCGCGCACCTGACGCAGATCCACCCCGGCCTCGCGCGCCCGATGGCGCACGGCCGGCGCCGCGATCGGCTTGTCATGCTCAGGCCGTGGCGCGCCCGGCGCCATGGCGACCGCCAGGCCCGGCCCGGCCGGGGCGGCGGCACGCGATGCGGGTTTCGGCGCCGCCGGCTTGGCTTGCGCGGGTTTGGCTTGTGCGGGTTTGGGGGCCGCCGGTTTGGCGGCGGCCGGCTTCGATGCGGCAGGCTCCGGGGCCGGCGCGGTATCGGCGCCGGACTCGCCGGCTGTCTCCGTCTCCGCCTCCGCCTCCGCCTCGGCGGCCACGGCGGCGGCATTGCCCTCGCCCGCCACCTCAAGCCGGATCAGCGGCGCGCCGACGCTCAACACCTCGCCGATCTCGGCGCCCAGCCAGATGATCTTGCCATCCACCGGCGACGGGATCTCGACCGTGGCCTTGTCGGTCATCACCGCCGCCAGCAGCGCGTCTTCACGCACGATCTGGCCGACCTCGACATGCCATTCCACCAGCTCGGCCTCGGCGATGCCTTCGCCGACGTCGGGCATCTTGATGATATGCTCGCCCATGGCTCAGCTCTCCAGGATTTCTTGCAGGGCGCGGCCGACGCGCCCGGGGCCGGGGAAATAATCCCATTCCTGGGCATGGGGATAGGGCGTGTCCCAGCCGGCCACCCGCACCACCGGTGCCTCCAGATGGTGGAAGCAGTTTTCCTGCACCAGCGAGACCAGCTCGGCGCCGAAGCCCGAGGTCAGCGTCGCCTCGTGCACCACCAGGCAGCGCCCGGTCTTGCGCACCGAGGCCACGATCGTGTCCAGATCGAGCGGCACCAGCGTGCGCAGGTCGATCACCTCGGCATCGATGCCGGCATCGGCCGCCGCCGCCAGCGCCACATGCACCATGGTGCCATAGGCGAGCACGGTGACCGCCGATCCCGGCCGCGCCACCGCCGCCTTGCCCAGCGGCACGGTGTAGTGGCCGGCCTGCACCTCGCCGGCCTCATGCTTCGACCAGGGGGTCACCGGCCGGTCGTGATGGCCGTCGAACGGGCCGTTATACAGCCGCTTGGGTTCCAGGAAGATCACCGGATCGGGATCCTCGATCGCCGAGATCAGCAGCCCCTTCGCGTCATAGGGGTTGCAGGGCACCACCACCTTCAGCCCGCAGACATGGGTGAACAGGGCCTCCACGCTCTGGCTGTGGGTCTGGCCGCCGAAAATGCCGCCGCCGGTGGGCATGCGGATCACCAGCGGGCAGGTGAAATCGCCATTGGAGCGATAGCGGATCCGCGCCGCTTCCTGGGTGATGTGGTCATAGGCCGGATACATATAATCGGCGAACTGGATCTCGACGCAGGGCTTCAGGCCATAGGCGGCCATGCCGATCGCGGTGCCGACGATGCCGCTTTCACTGATCGGCGCGTCGAAGCAGCGGGTTTTGCCGTATTTCTGCTGAAGCCCCTGGGTGCAGCGGAACACGCCGCCGAAATAGCCGACATCCTCGCCATAGACCACGACGGTCTCGTCGCGGCCCATCATCACGTCCATGGCGTCGCGGATCGCCTCGATCATCGTCATGCGTGGCATGAATTCAGACTCCCGCCTGCTGGCGCTGCCGGCGCAGATGCGGCGGCATCTCGGCGAAGACGCCGTCGAACATGTCGCGCGCCGAGGGCTTGGCCCCGGCATGCAGGGTGCCGAAGCTCTCGGCCTCCTTCTGCGCGGTGATCACCGTGTCCAGGATCTCGGCCTCCGACTGCTTGTGGCGCTCTTCCGACCACACGCCGCGCCCGATCAGATGGTTCTTCAGCCGGATCACCGGATCGCCCAGCGGCCAAGCGGCGCTTTCGGTCTTGGGCCGATAGGCGGAGGGATCATCCGAGGTGGAATGCGCGCCGACCCGATAGGTGACGTATTCGATCAGGGTCGGGCCCATATTGCGGCGCGCCCGTTCCGCCGCCCATTTGGCGACCGCGTGCACCGCCAGATAGTCGTTGCCGTCGACCCGCAGCGACGGAATGCCGAAGCCGATGCCCCGGGCCGCGAAGGTGCCGGAGCCGCCGCGCGCGATGCCCTGAAAGGTCGAGATCGCCCACTGATTGTTGACCACGTTCAGCACCACCGGCGCCTTGTAGGTCGAGGCGAAGACCAGGGCCGCGTGGAAATCGCTTTCCGCCGTCGAGCCGTCGCCGATCCAGGCCGCCGCGATCTTGTCGTCATTGCGGATCGCCGAGGCCATCGCCCAGCCCACCGCCTGCACGAACTGGGTGGCGAGATTGCCCGAGATGGTGAAGAAGCCATGCTCGCGCGATGAATACATCACGGGAAGCTGGCGGCCCTTCAGCGGGTCGCGGGCGTTCGAGAAGATCTGGCTCATCATATCGACCATCGGATAGCCGTTGGCGATGAGCAGCCCCGCCTGCCGATAGGTCGGAAAATTCATATCGCCGGGTTTGAGCGCCTTGCGGAAGGCGCAGCTCACCGCCTCCTCGCCCAGATGCTGCATATAGAACGAGGTCTTGCCCTGGCGCTGGGCGATCAGCATGCGGGCGTCGAAGGCGCGCAGCGTCATCATATGGCGCAGGCCGTCGAGCAGCTCGTCATCGGTGAGCGCGCCGGCCCAGGGGCCGACCGCCTCGCCATTGCGGTTCAGCACCCGGATGATCGAGAAGGCGAGGTCGCGCATGGATTCCGGGTCGGCGTCGACCTCGGGTCTCGGCACCGCACCGGCTTTCGGAATCTTGACGGTCGAAAAGTCTGGTGTGTCGCCCGGCCGGACCGCCGGCTCGGGCACGTGGAGACTGAGGCGTTCGGATGAGGACATCAGTGACGATCTTCCCAGAGACGAGGAACAAGGCGATCCGATGCCGGAACTATGACAGCGAAATATCCGGCCTGTCACCCCGGCTCTTGACACCGCTGGTGGCGCCACCCTGCCAGTGCCTGCAACCCTGAGGACATTGAGTATAGGGGATTTGGCACCCTGAACGCGCGTTGCACCGCACCCAAAGCCGAACCTTGCGCCGGTGGGTCAGAATATTACCGAATGAAATCTGCGTTCGCGGAATTTCGTCATGAAATGAACCGGCTCCGATTCGCGGGCCGCGCTGCCCGCATACCCCGATCCGGGTAAAAAAATGTCGCGGCAGGTGGCCGGAGACCTCAATGGCGACCGGTTCGGATGAGACCGTCGACCATGATCGTGGAAAATGACCCCGGATACCGCCTGCGGCCATGGATGCCGTGCCGCCCGGCCGGCGGCCGCGCCGCCTTGGCGTCGACCGCGGACGGGGGCACGCTTTTTCAGAGGATGGTCACACGGCTTTCATAAAGTCAGTTTATATCATAACCGAGATCATCATTTTAATGCATAGGATGTCCACACCATGGCCGAGACCCAGCCCGCGCTTCTGCCCGAAACCCGTTCCCGGCTGGAGGCGATTTTCGCGACCTTCGCGGCCCGTGGCGATGAGAGCTATGGCGAGGCGGTCAGCCAGATCGAACATGCGGTGCAGTCGGCCGAGATCGCCGAGGCGGCGGGCGCGCCCGACAGCCTGATCGCCGCCGCCCTGCTGCACGACATCGGCCATATGGTGCACCGCGATGCCGGCGACGCCTTCCGTCGTGGCCGCGATGATGCGCATGAACGTCTGGGCGAGAAATATCTGGCCGGCCTGTTTCCGCTATCGGTCACCCGGCCGATCGCCCTGCATGTCGCGGCCAAGCGCTGTCTGGTGGTGACCGAACCCGCTTATGCGGCAGGGCTGTCGGCGGTGTCGCGGCGCACGCTCGATCTTCAGGGCGGGCCGATGAGTGATGCCGAGGTTGCGGATTTCTTGGCCGATCCCCATGGCGCCGATGCCATCGCGCTGCGCCGGATCGATGAAGCCGCCAAGGTGGATGGCGCCGGCCGCGGCGGCGTCGCGCGTTTCCGGCCGCTGCTGGAACGCCTCGCCTGCCGCTGAAACCACGCCCCGCCGTCGTCCTGCTCTCTGCCGAAAGGCCGCTGCCTCATGTCACCCAATCGCCCGGCGCGTAATGTTCTGCTGATCGTGGTCGACCAATGGCGCTGGGATCTGTCGCCGGGGCTGGGCCTGCCCCATGTCGCCACCCCGGCGCTGGACGCGCTGGCGGCGCGCGGCACGGTGTTCACCCGCCATTTCGCCCAGAGCGTGCCCTGCGGCCCGGCGCGGGCGACCATGGCCACCGGCCAGTATCCCTTCACCCACCGGGTGTTCAGCAATCCGGTGCCGCTGTCGGCGCATCATCGCCAGTTGCAGCATCATCTGCGCGACGCCGGGGTCACGCCCTGGATGATCGGCTACACCACCTCAGTGCCCGATCCGCGCGGCCGCAACCCCGCCGACCCGGCCTTCACCGGCCCCAGCGTCGCCGAGGGCTGGCGGGTGGTGCGCGAGATGGCCGAGGACAAATCCAATTACATGGCCTGGGCGCGCAACCGGCAGGCCGACCCCGGCCCGGCCCCTGATGCCGCCGGCAGTTCCGCAGATCCGGCCGCCGGCGGCGCCGACGACTACGACCTGGCCTTCGCCAACCATCTGCGCGCGGGCGCTCCGGTCGAGGCATCCCCCCAGATCGACGGCCTGCATGACAGCCGCTGGCTGGCCGATGCGGCGGTGGATGTCATCAGCCAGCAACAGCAAACCCCGTGGCTGCTGCATCTGGGCCTGTTCCGGCCGCATCCGCCGCTGGCGGCGCTGGCCCGGCATCTGGCCCGCATCCCCGGCGCGCCGCCGCTGGCCAGGGTCGATGCCCTGGCCGAAGATGCCATCCACCCGCTGGCGGCGCTGCTGCGCGCGGTGGTGCCGGCCAGCATCGCCCATCCGGGCCTCGACGGCCGCGCGGCGGACCTGCCCCCTGAAACCGTGGCGGCGCTGCGCCATGCTTATCTGGCGCTGCTGGCCGAGGTGGACGACGAAATCGCCCGGGTGCTGGCCGCCCTCCGCCACCATGGTCGCGACCGCGACACGCTGGTGATCTTCATGTCCGATCATGGCGAGCAGTGGGGCGAGCATGGGCTGTTCGGCAAGCGGGCGCTGCATCAGGCCTCGTTCCGGGTGCCGATGATCATCGCCGACCCGCGTGCCAGCGCCGACCCCACACGCGGCGGCCGCGTCACCCATATCACCGAGCATGTCGACCTGCTGCCCACGGTGCTCGACTGGTTCGGCATCGCCCCGCCGCCGCAATGCGACGGCCGCAGCCTGCTGCCGCTGCTGGCCGGCGACGCCCCCGACGACTGGCGCACCGCCGCCGTCTACGAGCACGACTTCCGCGACAAGATCCCGGCCTTCCCGGCCCCCGGCCTGGCCCGCGACCCGCACGGCGCCCATTTCTGCGCCATCCAGGACGAGGCTTTCGCCTATCTCCATTTCCCCGATGCCGACCCCGTGCTGTTCGACCTTGCCACCGACCCCGACCAGACCCGCAACCTCGCCGCCGACCCGGCCTATGCCCCGGTGGTCGCCACCATGATGCGCCGCCTGCTCGACCACCGCATGCGCCACGCCGACCGCACCCTCACAGAAGCCCGCGCCACCCCCGCCGGCCTTGGCGGGCGGTGGTGAGGGGGCGGTGCCGCGAAGCCGGGCGCAGGTGAAAATGCTGGGGGGTGTAAGAAATTCGCAAGCGATTTGAAGGCCTTATTTTTTTGAAAGCCGGGGCGCACATAGGCTTTCGGTGCGGGAGTGTGGATCGAAACATCCGGTGGAAGGCCGCCTGCTACCGTCCCGCATCCAGAAACGCGCGGACCAGTGTCACCGTCGCCTCGGGCTGTTCTTCCATCAGCCAGTGCCCGGCATCGGACACGACGCCTTCCGTCACGTCGGTGGCGGCGAAGCGCATGACCATGGCCATGGCCGGGCCGAATGATTTTTCCCCGCCGACCGCGAGGACCGGCATGGTCAGCTTGCCCTCGGCCAGGAAGGCCTTGTCGTCGATCGCGTCCTGATCGAAGGCCGCGAACTGGGCGAAGCCGGCATGCATGGCGCCGGGTGCCGCGTATAGCTGGGCATAATGCTGACGGGATGCCTCGCTGAATTTGGCCGGGGTGGCCGAGAACTCGTTCCAGAAGCGATCCAGATAGATGCGCTCCCGCCCGGCGACCAGCCGCTCCATATCGGGGCCGCCGAAGCGGAAATGCCAGAGCAGCGGGTTCTTCAAGATCTCCTCCCACGGGCCGATGCCGGGGAGTGGCGCGTCCATCAGAACGAAGCGCCCGACCCGGTCGCGATTCTGGGCGGCGAAGGCATAGCCGACCATGTTGCCGATATCATGGGTGACCAGATCGACCGTGCCGATCTTGAGCGCGTCGAGCATGCCGGCCATGTCGCGGCCCTGAGTCTTCTTGTCATAGCCCGCGGCGGGCCGCGCCGACAGGCCCATGCCGCGCAGATCCGGCGCGATCACGGTATGGTCGCGCATAAGATCCCGCGCCAGCGGCGCCCACATGTCGCCGGTCTCGCCATAGCCGTGAAGCAGCAGCACCGCCGGCCCGGTGCCGCCGACCCGGACATGCAGGGTCGTGCCGTTGGTGGCCACGTCCTGTGCGCTGAACCCCGGCGGAAAGACGAAATCCTGTGCGCCGGCGTCGGGCGCGGCCGCGATCAGCGCCACGCCGAGGACCATGGCTGAAAAAGCAGACGACGTCATGTTCGCCCTCCATCGGTGATTGCGGGCCAGGACCAGATCAACAAGCATAACATCATGCCGGACGGCCGCTCTCCGTCGAGCTTAGGCCTGTCGACGGCCATCACGACAGGTCGGAAGAGCCGAACCATCATTCCGGAGATCGCGAACCATGAGGCTCGACGGCATCATCGCGTTCGTCACCGTGGTGGATTGCGGATCGATCAACGAGGCGGCCCGTCAGCTTCGATTGTCGAAGTCGACGGTGAGCGAAAGGCTGTCGGAGCTGGAGCACGCGCTCGGCGCCAGACTGCTGAACCGCAACAGCCGCCAGTTCGCCCTGACGGAAGACGGCATGGCGCTGCTCGATCGGGCGCGGCGGATCGTCGCCGAGACAGCCGAGGCCAGGGAAGATCTGGCGCGGCGGCGCGGCGCGGTGTCGGGCCCGCTCCGCATCGCCGTGCCCCGCGCCTTCGGCGACCTGCATCTCGGGCCGATCCTGTATGATTTCATGAGCCGCCACCCCGACGTCACCGTTACGGCCGATTTCGACGACCGGATCAGCGATCTGGCGCCGGCCTTCGACGCGCTGGTCCGCATCGCGCCGACACCTTTGCCCAAGCTTGCGGTCGAGCACCTCACCATCAGCCACCGCACCCTGGTTGCCGCGCCATCCTATCTCGATCAGCATGGCCGGCCAGAGACGGTCGACCAGCTCGAACACCACAAGGCGATCCACTACATGGACCGGGGGCCGGATGACTGGAGCTTCAAGGCCGAGATCGAACGCGTTGTCGCGCGGGTGACGCCACGGCTTCGCGTCACCTCCTGCTATGCCATGCGCGACGCCGCGATCGCAGGGCTCGGCATCGCCTGGTTGCCAACCTTCCACAGCTATCAGGCGATCAAGGCCGGAACCCTCGACATGCTCGACATCGGCGTCGATGCCGACGTGACGCCGATCACCATCGCCTATCAACGCGGCCCCGCCCCCTCGGCACGGCTGCGGGCACTGATCGACCACCTGAAACACGCCTTCGGCCACCCGCCATATTGGGATGACGGCCTGATCATTCCGGGGCGGGTATCCAACACCTGATCGCCCCCCCAGGCCCGGCCGGGATCAGCCCGTGGCCCGTCACCACCATGCCCCTGTCAGATATCGGCCCCGCCGGCCGACCCGCTGGCCCGCCCGGCCCCGGTGGGGAGACGGCCGTTCCGCGAACCCCAAGCACACACAAAAACCCCGGGAGGTTCGCGGAAGGAATCGCGAAGCGATTTCAAAGGCTTAAATTTTTGAAAGATGTGTCATGCATACGATGGAATGAGTCGGCGGGGAGGTTCGCGGAAATCGGCTTTTTTGGGCAGTGAAATCAAGGTATTACAGGGGGGTGAGTCGCTCCCCGTGCGGGAGCGTGAATTGAAACTGACACGCCCGCCCGCCCGGGAACCCGGGCTGACGTCGCTCCCCGTGCGGGAGCGTGAATTGAAACTACAGCGATAACGGCCCGGGCTTCACCAACCTGCAGTCGCTCCCCGTGCGGGAGCGTGAATTGAAACGAAATAGGCCCGCGTGACCGCCGCCCGGATCGGGTCGCTCCCCGTGCGGGAGCGTGAATTGAAACATCCCAATCGACCATGCCGGCTGGCGCCGTGTAGTCGCTCCCCGTGCGGGAGCGTGAATTGAAACGGCGGGGGCTCCGGCGGCGGTCTGTTCTCGGGCGTCGCTCCCCGTGCGGGAGCGTGAATTGAAACGCCGCGCCGCGCGTGACGAGGTGGCGCGGGCTGGTCGCTCCCCGTGCGGGAGCGTGAATTGAAACTTGGACGTCGGCGCGCGCGACGGCATCCAGTGGGTCGCTCCCCGTGCGGGAGCGTGAATTGAAACGGCAACAACGAGCCGAGCAATTATGCCGCCTGGGCAGTCGCTCCCCGTGCGGGAGCGTGAATTGAAACGTCTAGATAAACCAATTTCAGGCCGGGCGTTTGGTCGCTCCCCGTGCGGGAGCGTGAATTGAAACGTCGAGACGGCCGGCCGTCTCGGCCAGGACACCGTCGCTCCCCGTGCGGGAGCGTGAATTGAAACGGCCGAGACATCGATCTCGCCCGCACCGGCGATGTCGCTCCCCGTGCGGGAGCGTGAATTGAAACCACCGGCCGGCCTGGTAGGCCTGGCCGAGATTGGTCGCTCCCCGTGCGGGAGCGTGAATTGAAACCGGTCCGGGTGGCGGCGGAGATCTCATCCTCACCAGTCGCTCCCCGTGCGGGAGCGTGAATTGAAACGCTCAGTCGGTCTATAAGTTCCTGCGTTACGATGTCGCTCCCCGTGCGGGAGCGTGAATTGAAACCGACAGCCCTGCCGGCAGCAGCCGGTCGGCGCCGTCGCTCCCCGTGCGGGAGCGTGAATTGAAACCTGAGCTCAATGACGAAAGGCGTCATCCACTGATGTCGCTCCCCGTGCGGGAGCGTGAATTGAAACCCGGAACGCTACGATGCCGCCGGCTGTCGGCGACGTCGCTCCCCGTGCGGGAGCGTGAATTGAAACCGGGGCGCGGAACCCCGGTCGCCCGCGTCATGAGTCGCTCCCCGTGCGGGAGCGTGAATTGAAACCGGGGGGCATGTGGCCTCCACCTCTGGGCGCCCCGTCGCTCCCCGTGCGGGAGCGTGAATTGAAACGGGCCTCGGCGGACGGTAGGCAGACCCTGATGGGTCGCTCCCCGTGCGGGAGCGTGAATTGAAACATCGACCTCGACGATGAAGGGCTGTCACTCGGAGAGTCGCTCCCCGTGCGGGAGCGTGAATTGAAACATCCAGTACTGTCGACCTACGCCCGCGGATATAGGTCGCTCCCCGTGCGGGAGCGTGAATTGAAACGTCGCGCTCAGAGAGCTTGTCGATGTCATCCGCTGGTCGCTCCCCGTGCGGGAGCGTGAATTGAAACAGGACAGCCTTGAGGCCGTCGTGCCCCGAGAGCAGTCGCTCCCCGTGCGGGAGCGTGAATTGAAACCGGGATTTTGCCGGCGACATCGTCGGCATCATCGTCGCTCCCCGTGCGGGAGCGTGAATTGAAACCCATCGTTGGCGTCGAGGGAGGCTTTCTGTTCCAGTCGCTCCCCGTGCGGGAGCGTGAATTGAAACGGCAAGGAACATTTCCGCCTGCAGTCGACGCGAGTCGCTCCCCGTGCGGGAGCGTGAATTGAAACGTGCCTGCCTTCGGGCAGTGGTATGCCGACGGCAAGTCGCTCCCCGTGCGGGAGCGTGAATTGAAACCTGCGTATTGCGCGAACATACTCCCGCGCATTAGTCGCTCCCCGTGCGGGAGCGTGAATTGAAACGACTTGGGGCGCGTCGTGGTTGGCCGTGCGGTCGTCGCTCCCCGTGCGGGAGCGTGAATTGAAACTCGGGCCATGAGAGAGGCCAGACACGCCAGAAAGTCGCTCCCCGTGCGGGAGCGTGAATTGAAACCATCTCGCGATCCAGGCGTGGCGCGCCTGCAAGTCGCTCCCCGTGCGGGAGCGTGAATTGAAACTTTGCTGCGGCATAGAGTGGGTTTAACGGCGCCCGTCGCTCCCCGTGCGGGAGCGTGAATTGAAACAAGCACGACCTTGAGGCGGCGTTGGCGGGGTGGTCGCTCCCCGTGCGGGAGCGTGAATTGAAACCCCGCACTGGACCACCCGGCCCCGATCCCGGTGGTCGCTCCCCGTGCGGGAGCGTGAATTGAAACCGACCGGTGGTCAGTGGTGTCGCAACATCGGTGGTCGCTCCCCGTGCGGGAGCGTGAATTGAAACGCCGTTCCTATCTGCGGCGCACCGGCCTGTCAGGGGTCGCTCCCCGTGCGGGAGCGTGAATTGAAACGGGCTGTCGATCGCGGAGACCCGCGGGCCGCTGGTCGCTCCCCGTGCGGGAGCGTGAATTGAAACGCGTATCTCATCATAGAGTGCCACCCCTTGGGCGTCGCTCCCCGTGCGGGAGCGTGAATTGAAACCACCAACCTCTGGGCACTGAAGTATCGCGGCATGTCGCTCCCCGTGCGGGAGCGTGAATTGAAACGAGCCTTTGCGTGCGCGTCTTGAGTTCGGCGACCGTCGCTCCCCGTGCGGGAGCGTGAATTGAAACGTGATCCCGCCCGGATCGGCCGGGTCGTTGGCGGTCGCTCCCCGTGCGGGAGCGTGAATTGAAACCAGCCCGGATCATCTCCGCAATCTCTCGCGGGTCGTCGCTCCCCGTGCGGGAGCGTGAATTGAAACCCGCTCGATCCAGGCCTTCAGGGCCTCGATCGCCGGTCGCTCCCCGTGCGGGAGCGTGAATTGAAACTGTCATGTCCGGAGCCCGAGTGGCGGGGGCTGGTGTCGCTCCCCGTGCGGGAGCGTGAATTGAAACTACATGGGCCCGTCCCTTGAGATGACAAAAGAGGTCGCTCCCCGTGCGGGAGCGTGAATTGAAACCGGCCGGTGGTGGCGGCGGTGACGGCGCGGCCGGTCGCTCCCCGTGCGGGAGCGTGAATTGAAACATCGGCATAGACCGCAAGGGCCCCCGCGATCACGTCGCTCCCCGTGCGGGAGCGTGAATTGAAACGCGTCTCCCTCTGCCGGTTTGGTCCGGCTGGCCGTCGCTCCCCGTGCGGGAGCGTGAATTGAAACGGGTTCACCGCGACCGCCCCGACCGAGGGCGGCGGTCGCTCCCCGTGCGGGAGCGTGAATTGAAACCGGCTTGCCGATCGTTCGGGCCTGCTGCGCTTGGTCGCTCCCCGTGCGGGAGCGTGAATTGAAACCGCGACCGCCGGCGCGGCTATGGGCGATCAGGCGCGTCGCTCCCCGTGCGGGAGCGTGAATTGAAACCATCCAACACCCGCAACCCCACCCGTTGGGGGGATGTCGCTCCCCGTGCGGGAGCGTGAATTGAAACCAGGCCGACTTTGACGCTCTGGTCGCGCGCCAGTCGCTCCCCGTGCGGGAGCGTGAATTGAAACATCCCAATCCACCATGCCGGCCGGGGCTGTGTACGTCGCTCCCCGTGCGGGAGCGTGAATTGAAACTCGGCCGTTGCCGCCGCCTCACGCCGTGCCCGTGTCGCTCCCCGTGCGGGAGCGTGAATTGAAACCAGGCGGCCTTGGTCCAGCTCGGCCAGGGGCTGGGGTCGCTCCCCGTGCGGGAGCGTGAATTGAAACGAGCGGCGCGTCAATGCGGACGGCGCGACCGACCCGTCGCTCCCCGTGCGGGAGCGTGAATTGAAACCGGCGCCACCCGGGCCGTCGCCGATCACCATGTCGTCGCTCCCCGTGCGGGAGCGTGAATTGAAACGCTCCATACGCCGCCCTGATGCCCACTACAGGGCCGTCGCTCCCCGTGCGGGAGCGTGAATTGAAACGGTCGAGGTGCGGGACGCTCTGGCGACCAGCCCGGGTCGCTCCCCGTGCGGGAGCGTGAATTGAAACGGCCACCATCAGGGTCTGCCTACCGTCCGCCGAGGTCGCTCCCCGTGCGGGAGCGTGAATTGAAACGAAATAGGCCCGCGTGACCGCCGCCCGGATCGGGAGTCGCTCCCCGTGCGGGAGCGTGAATTGAAACCATGGCCGCCGTGCGGGCTGCGACGGCGGCTGGTCGCTCCCCGTGCGGGAGCGTGAATTGAAACCATTTGAGGGTGACATTTGGGCGATAGCCACAGGGTCGCTCCCCGTGCGGGAGCGTGAATTGAAACGGCGGCAAGGTCAATGCCAGCATTGGCGAAGCTGTCGCTCCCCGTGCGGGAGCGTGAATTGAAACATCTGTCACGCTCAGCGACAGCAGCCGGTCGGCGGTCGCTCCCCGTGCGGGAGCGTGAATTGAAACACGGGTTCTATCTGCCCCATCACCAGCAGGGCGGCGTCGCTCCCCGTGCGGGAGCGTGAATTGAAACCTCGCGATGACAGAGCATAATGCTCTGCGATCGGGTCGCTCCCCGTGCGGGAGCGTGAATTGAAACAAGCTCCGCAACCCTGAACCCCAGATCCCCGATCGTCGCTCCCCGTGCGGGAGCGTGAATTGAAACGGACCATCAAGGCGGCCTGCGACGCGGTGCCGGTCGCTCCCCGTGCGGGAGCGTGAATTGAAACATTCGCCGCGCCATCAGGCGGATGACGGATCGGGTCGCTCCCCGTGCGGGAGCGTGAATTGAAACAACTCGCCGATGCCCGAGACCGGACGCTGCGGGAGTCGCTCCCCGTGCGGGAGCGTGAATTGAAACCTCTCTGTGCGCCGGACGGCGGACATCATCTATGGTCGCTCCCCGTGCGGGAGCGTGAATTGAAACGGCCGCACCAAGCCGCACCGCCAGCGCTTCACGGTCGCTCCCCGTGCGGGAGCGTGAATTGAAACCGTCGCTGATCAGGCGGCGCGGCTCGGCAGCGCCGTCGCTCCCCGTGCGGGAGCGTGAATTGAAACCGGGATCACCGGCCGCGGCGCCCACGGCCCCGGACGTCGCTCCCCGTGCGGGAGCGTGAATTGAAACTGCTCAGTTGGGGTGTCATCAGCCCAAGTGGGCCGTCGCTCCCCGTGCGGGAGCGTGAATTGAAACAGCCATGGCCCGTCGGGCCAGAACCCAGGCTTGCCGTCGCTCCCCGTGCGGGAGCGTGAATTGAAACCAGGGCCTGCAGCCCGTGAAGGTGAACACCACACGTCGCTCCCCGTGCGGGAGCGTGAATTGAAACTACTTAAATAGCATTGGATATTGGTCGCCTCTAGTCGCTCCCCGTGCGGGAGCGTGAATTGAAACGCATACGCCCTCGGGGAGAATCGCACATGAGGAGGTGTCGCTCCCCGTGCGGGAGCGTGAATTGAAACGCAGTTGGCGGGAGTATGGTGACGCTTGATCGCTCGTCGCTCCCCGTGCGGGAGCGTGAATTGAAACTCCTCCTTGTCACTGTGAAGATCCCAATTTCAGGTCGCTCCCCGTGCGGGAGCGTGAATTGAAACCAGCCATCGGCGAGGATGCCGTGATGCTGATGTGTCGCTCCCCGTGCGGGAGCGTGAATTGAAACTGCTCACCAACCTCGATAGGGCAGGGGGGTGGGGTCGCTCCCCGTGCGGGAGCGTGAATTGAAACGTGGTGAGAGAGTATGTCGTCGGGCAGGTCCAGGCGTCGCTCCCCGTGCGGGAGCGTGAATTGAAACGCGGAAGGCGCACGAAACTCGAACGCGCCCGAGGTCGCTCCCCGTGCGGGAGCGTGAATTGAAACAGATAGGCGCGGACCTCGTTGTCGGCCTTCAGCGTCGCTCCCCGTGCGGGAGCGTGAATTGAAACTCCCGACCCAGATCATCGAGCGCCACACCGCGCAGTCGCTCCCCGTGCGGGAGCGTGAATTGAAACCGTGGCCCTGATCCTCAATGCGATCAGGGCCAGGTCGCTCCCCGTGCGGGAGCGTGAATTGAAACTATGGACGATCCCGCGACATTCGGCCCGGTCGTCGTCGCTCCCCGTGCGGGAGCGTGAATTGAAACACCCCGTCCTGAACCAAGAACGCACCAAATCTCGTCGCTCCCCGTGCGGGAGCGTGAATTGAAACGGGAGGTCAAGGGGCGGGTGGCCCTGTCGTCGGGTCGCTCCCCGTGCGGGAGCGTGAATTGAAACTTGATAGCCGTCCCGCTGCGGTGCATCCGGCAAGTCGCTCCCCGTGCGGGAGCGTGAATTGAAACTCCACGGAGTGCGCCACTACCCAGCCCCTGGCCGGTCGCTCCCCGTGCGGGAGCGTGAATTGAAACCGCTTCCACGTCCACCGCCGGCCGCGGCGGTGCGTCGCTCCCCGTGCGGGAGCGTGAATTGAAACGATTTCGAAGACGGAAATGGCCCTATACCGTCAGGTCGCTCCCCGTGCGGGAGCGTGAATTGAAACCGATCCGTCCGCGAGCGATGGCACGGAAGCCGTGGTCGCTCCCCGTGCGGGAGCGTGAATTGAAACATCGCGTCATGCTGGATGGACAGCGATTGGCGCGGTCGCTCCCCGTGCGGGAGCGTGAATTGAAACAATCGGTCAAAGGCCGCATCGAACACGTCACCGAGTCGCTCCCCGTGCGGGAGCGTGAATTGAAACTCGCGACCCCGGCCGTCCAGGCGCCGGCCGGCGGGTCGCTCCCCGTGCGGGAGCGTGAATTGAAACGTGTACCAGAAGAGGAGATTGAGAAGGTGACGCGTCGCTCCCCGTGCGGGAGCGTGAATTGAAACTGTACTCAACGGCCCCAGATGACGTCTCTGCAAGTCGCTCCCCGTGCGGGAGCGTGAATTGAAACCGCTGGCCCGCGCCAATCAAGCCGGCGCGGCAGGTCGCTCCCCGTGCGGGAGCGTGAATTGAAACTCGATGAGCACTGAGATCCGGCGGCGCCTGAGTGTCGCTCCCCGTGCGGGAGCGTGAATTGAAACCTTCAGGGGGCGGCGGGTCAAGGCGGGGGTGAGTCGCTCCCCGTGCGGGAGCGTGAATTGAAACGACCGGCGGTGGCGGCGGCCGGCGCGCAGATGGTCGCTCCCCGTGCGGGAGCGTGAATTGAAACTCCATAAGTCGGAAAATACGCTGAAGAAGGATGGTCGCTCCCCGTGCGGGAGCGTGAATTGAAACCCGGTCGCGTCCTTGTCGATGCGGACCCAGGTGGTCGCTCCCCGTGCGGGAGCGTGAATTGAAACTGGACGCGGCGGCAGCGCTGTACGACGGCGGCAGTCGCTCCCCGTGCGGGAGCGTGAATTGAAACGCCACTCCCACCCCGGCCGAGCGCGGCGGGATGGGTCGCTCCCCGTGCGGGAGCGTGAATTGAAACCCTCCATTGCGCGAGTAACCTGAGTGATCGACGGTCGCTCCCCGTGCGGGAGCGTGAATTGAAACAGGCCGTACCGGGGATAGGTGACGCGGATCGTCGTCGCTCCCCGTGCGGGAGCGTGAATTGAAACTGTGACCGTCCACACCGGCGCTGTGGTGGCGCCGTCGCTCCCCGTGCGGGAGCGTGAATTGAAACCCCGCCGCCAGCAGGCCGACGCGGTCGTCGTCAGTCGCTCCCCGTGCGGGAGCGTGAATTGAAACGCGACGCCACGGCGGCGGCCTCTGTCGCCGCCGGTCGCTCCCCGTGCGGGAGCGTGAATTGAAACGCGGTGCTCTCAAACGCCACCTTGCGCTGGGTCGGTCGCTCCCCGTGCGGGAGCGTGAATTGAAACCCCTATGGGTGGAACTGGGATGCGGCTGAGCCGTGTCGCTCCCCGTGCGGGAGCGTGAATTGAAACCCCGAACGATGGCCCCGGCGCCGACGCCGGGTCGTCGCTCCCCGTGCGGGAGCGTGAATTGAAACTCGAAAGCGCCTGCGAGGCTGTCCTGAATCTCCGTCGCTCCCCGTGCGGGAGCGTGAATTGAAACCGCGTAGAGCGGGTGGAGAGCTGGCCACGTGGCGTCGCTCCCCGTGCGGGAGCGTGAATTGAAACCCGATGCCGAGCACGTTGCCGTGCTCGCGGGCAGTCGCTCCCCGTGCGGGAGCGTGAATTGAAACCCGATGCCGAGCACGTTGCCGTGCTCGCGGGCAGTCGCTCCCCGTGCGGGAGCGTGAATTGAAACCGGGTCAGCGCCCGGAAACGGTTGATACTCTCGTGTCGCTCCCCGTGCGGGAGCGTGAATTGAAACCAATTCGAGTGAGCAAAGCATCAGGGCAACTCCGTCGCTCCCCGTGCGGGAGCGTGAATTGAAACCAACGAGCGCAGCAGGCCATCCGTGATGCCATCGTCGCTCCCCGTGCGGGAGCGTGAATTGAAACTGATCGGCGGCATGGACCGCCTGACAGGCCGTATGTCGCTCCCCGTGCGGGAGCGTGAATTGAAACCCGATCAAGATCACCGGCGCACCGGTCTTGTTGTCGCTCCCCGTGCGGGAGCGTGAATTGAAACCGGCAGCAGGCGCGGTGCGCGCGGGATTTCCCGTCGCTCCCCGTGCGGGAGCGTGAATTGAAACCGGATAACACGGGCGCGGTCAGCGCTCTAACGGGTCGCTCCCCGTGCGGGAGCGTGAATTGAAACGCGTGGGCGCGGGCAGCCGGTCAGGCCGACGGATGGTCGCTCCCCGTGCGGGAGCGTGAATTGAAACAGACGACAGCGACCCAGGGCACTGGTGACCTTGTCGCTCCCCGTGCGGGAGCGTGAATTGAAACCGCCACACGGTTGAACGGTGGGGGGTGCCGGCCGTCGCTCCCCGTGCGGGAGCGTGAATTGAAACCCGCGCCTGCTGGATCAGGTAATCCAGTTGTGCCGTCGCTCCCCGTGCGGGAGCGTGAATTGAAACCCGACAGTATCGCGCAGCCGTCGTGGCGCCGCCGTGTCGCTCCCCGTGCGGGAGCGTGAATTGAAACAAATGCACCATGCATTTGTTGTAATGCCGGAAATGTCGCTCCCCGTGCGGGAGCGTGAATTGAAACAGCACATGGACAACAGCCTACGTGAGAAACTCCGTCGCTCCCCGTGCGGGAGCGTGAATTGAAACGCGGTCATCGCCACCGCCGTCGACGGTTTTGAAGTCGCTCCCCGTGCGGGAGCGTGAATTGAAACGGCCACCATCAGGGTCTGCCTACCGTCCGCCGAGGGTCGCTCCCCGTGCGGGAGCGTGAATTGAAACAGATCATCACATGACATTACTTACAAAAAAGATGTCGCTCCCCGTGCGGGAGCGTGAATTGAAACGAAAGGGTCTCCAATGCCGCTTTCGAGATAGCGGGTCGCTCCCCGTGCGGGAGCGTGAATTGAAACGGATCGGCGGCCTGAAGCTCGGCGTCGGTCACGTCGCTCCCCGTGCGGGAGCGTGAATTGAAACCGCCCGGGTCGGGGCGGCCGAAGGGCGGATCGGCGTCGCTCCCCGTGCGGGAGCGTGAATTGAAACGCCCGCCGCAGCCTGATCACCGGCATCGACATGTCGCTCCCCGTGCGGGAGCGTGAATTGAAACTCGATCCGCTGTCGCCGATGCCGCACGATGTCGTCGCTCCCCGTGCGGGAGCGTGAATTGAAACTGGGCCGGGCCGGACAGGGCGCCGGCGATCTGGTCGCTCCCCGTGCGGGAGCGTGAATTGAAACCCAGCCGTCTTTGCACCCATTTCGCGTGCGATGTCGCTCCCCGTGCGGGAGCGTGAATTGAAACCGTGTTGATCAACGTGGCAGTCAATGCCGATAGGTCGCTCCCCGTGCGGGAGCGTGAATTGAAACGCCCGCCAGCAGCAGCGCGAGCACTTCACGCCCCGTCGCTCCCCGTGCGGGAGCGTGAATTGAAACCGCCTCGGACAACACGGCCGCTTCGGCTGCCCCGTCGCTCCCCGTGCGGAGGCTGTCGCGCAATGAGCGCGGCGGGCTGGTTTAGAGCGTCACCGTCGCCTGGGACGGCGTGAGGCGGCCCGTCCTCCTG
>NZ_BMDZ01000074.1 GCF_014636235.1 Tistrella bauzanensis | reverse complement strand
ACCGCGCGAGACCCCCGCCAAGCTCCCAAGCCGTCAGCAGACGGCGTCAAACCATGGGTAGCGGGCATTCGGCAACAGGCTCAGGGCGGGCGGCCATTGGGAAAGGTCAGGCGGGCATAGACCGTGTCCGCCACCTGATCGACCTTGAACCGCAAACGCTCGAAGGCCTCGGATGCCTGATAGCCGGCATGCAGGAACTGCACATGGGTCAGGTCCGACAGATTGTCGATCGCCAGTTGGTAATCGGCATCGACATGGGTATGGCCACGAACATTACCGCGCGCCGGATCGCACAGAAACGAGAAATCGGGGATCAGACCGGCATCCGCCAGCGCGGGATCGCCTGTCCACAGCCAGACCAGGGAATGGCGTTCCACCACCGGATAGGCCACCACACGGGCGGCTTTGGGAATCGGCATGCCCGCGACCGGCATGCCGACGCAGGCGCCATCGGGCCCGATCCGCAGCCCATGATAGCCGCACTGGATGACGTCGCCGATCTGGCGCCCCATATGCAGCGGCACGAAACGGTGCGGGCAGATGTCGCGCAGCGCCGCAAGCATGCCGTCGGGTTTGCGATAGACCAGAACCGGCTGATCGATGATGGTCCGGTGTCCGAAGCGCTCGGGCGTGATGTCGTCGGCATAGCCGAAGACATACCAGGTGTTTTTCAGGAACGGCATGTCAGTCTGCTCCAATCGTGTCGGCGGCCAATGGGTCGGCGGTCGCTTGCCGCCAGAGCCGACGCCGGATGGCCGGCCGATCGCGCGGAACCGCCCGGCGGCCATCGGGATGACAGGCACTGAGACCCAGGCCGCGCAGCGCGTGGTTGGTCATGGTGACGAGATCCCCGGCGGCGGCTGGCGTAAGCCCCGCCCGCACCAGCGCCCGGACCCAGGTCGTGTCAAAACCTGTGCGATAGGCGCGGATCATCGGCAGGTATTCGCAACCCAGTGCCGGCGCGGTCCGCGCGGCCGGCCACGCCGGCCATGGTCAGCCCGCCATAGCCACGCTCGACCAGCAGGTCGAGTGTCGCCGCCATCAGGCTTGCGATCGTGCCCAGCCGGCGGGCTTCCTGGCGGGCGGGGCCGGTTCGGGCGGCTGTCGGCATCCGTCGGCATCCATTCTGGTGCCGCTGAAGAAAAGCACCGCCGAGAAGCACAGCTTGAAGAACAAACCGGTTTGTTTGTTTCCGGCCATGCCGCATCCCGGCCGGTGGCCGGGATGCCTCTGCCGTTCAGGCGTCAACCCGCCTGTCGCGGCCCGACATAGCCGGTCTGCCCCTGTTCCGAACCAAGGGTCAGGATCGGCCCGTCCATCCTTTCCTGCCAGATCAGCGATTCCATGCCGATCTGCTGCGGATGGTCCTGCACGGTCAGGATCGCGTGGCCATCCGCGCCCGGATAATGGGCGTGCTCGGACCATGACGGCGCCGACAGCATCAGATCGCCCGCTTCCCAGTGAAAGACCTGCCCGTCGACCACGCTGCGGCCACTGCCCTTGAAGTGATAATTGATCGCGACCGAGCTGTGCTTGTGCCCACGGCCTTCGGGCCGGGGTCTGGTGCCCGGCGCCGAGGCGGAAAGCGTGGCGAAGAACGAATGGGTGGTGCCGTTCCGCCGCCCGGTGGCGGGATTGTAGAGCAGCATGATGCCGCGCTTGCCGTCATCCGGCGTCGCGGGCAGATGGCGGCTTGCATCGGCCCATGGCCAGACGATCATCCGGTTCTCCACCACCTCGATATCGACCAGATATTCGTATCCGCGCAGGCGTGCGCCGGCATCGGTGATCGCGATGTCGGGGGCGCCCTCGCGGGTGAATTTGCCGGGGCGGCCTGCGCCATCCCGGCCGCCGCGCGCTCCTGCGACCGGATCTGCGCGCCGGCCTCGACAAAATGGATGCCCAGTTTCTCAAGCAGCGGCGCGTTGGAATAGCTCAACCGCACGAACAGGTCGTCGGATCGGTTTTCATGGGCATAGATCCGCATCGACGGAATGTTCCAGGTATCCCACCGGCCGACCTCGGCGGTCTGCTCGCCGGCGGTCACGATGCCACGGCCACGAATGCAGAACTCGATCTGGTTGGCATTACGGCGCATGGGCGGGGTCGCCTCGCCCGGCTTCAGAACGTTGATGGTGACATCCACCCCCGGCGACAGGCCCAGCCCCGGCGCCGTCGCCTCAGGATGCACGATGACGCTGGCGCGGCGCCCGTCGCGGCCCGGCGGTTCCTGGGCCAGACGCTCGATCTCGGCCTCGATCGCGGCACGCGGAACATGCAGCGGCTTCCACACAGTCATGCCCTGCGCCGGGGTCTCGTCGGTGCGTCTCATCGAATGGGTCGCCTGGCTCATCGCTCGCGTCTCTCCCGTCGGCCCGGCTGACCGGGCTCTGTCCTCGTTCATCTCCGAGGCTATGCACAGACGCGGCTGCCACAACCCAAAGATCGGCAGTTCTCTTTTTCCAGATCCGACGATGTCTCCGGAACCCGAAGATGGGCGCCCGACGCGAGGCGATCGGGAAATTGAGATATTCCGAGTTCTACATTGTTGCCCGGGAAGTGCCGCCCCTACCCTCGGCATGCTTCAGCCGCACGATGATGACCCGCAGGAGACCAGTTCATGTCCGATACGCCCCCCCTGTTCCTCACGGATCAGCATGTGAGCGAACTTGTCACCCTCAACGACGCGATCGCAGCACTTGAGGTGATGCTGCGCCGCGAGGCACAGGGACTGGCCCACAACATTCCCAAAGCCCTGGCCACCTTCGCCGAGCGCTCGTCGCTGCATGGGCTGGGGTCGTTCTCCGAAGACGCGGCACTCGGCGGTTTCAAGACCTGGATCAACACCCCCGGCGGCGCCTCGGCGGTGATGTCGCTGTTCGATACCGACCGGGGCGGCTTCCGCGCCCTGGTCCAGGCCGGCCTGCTGGGTCAGTTGCGCACCGCGGGCATCTCGGGCCTGGCCACCGACTGGCTGGCGCCGGCAGAGGCGCGGGACATGGCGATCATCGGCACCGGCCGGCAGGCCACGTTGCAGATCGCGAGCGTCGCCGTGGTGCGCCGGATCAGCCGCCTGCGGGTCTACAGCCCCAGCGCCGACAGCCGGCGCGACTTCACCGCCCGGATGCGGCGGCTGTTCTCGTTCGAGATCGTCGACTGTAACAGCGCCGAAAGCGCGCTGCGGGATGCCGAGATCGTGACCATCGTGACCCGCGCCCGCGCGCCCTTCATCCACGCCGGCATGATCGCCGACGACGCCCATGTGAACGCGGTCGGCGCCATCCTGCCCGCCAATGCCGAGATCGAGGCCGATGTGCTGGCCAGGGCCCGCGTCGTCGCCGTCGACAGCATTGCCGGCGTGCGTCGCAATTCCAGGGAACTCATCGATTTCTATGGCGAGGACGATGCCGCCTGGCAGGCCGTGCAGACCCTGGGCCGCATCATCGCCGCCGGCCGGCAACCGCGGCGCCCCGCGGGCATGACCCTGTTCAAGTCGATGGGCATGGGCCTGTCGGATCTTGCCATGGCCGAGATGATCCTGGCCCGGGCGGCGGCGCGCGGCTGCGGCATTCCGCTGGAGGGGCCGCCGGCGATGCCGCTGGCGCGCTGGAGCGAGCGGGCCTGAAGAGCGGTTCGGGCCTGAAGAGCGGTTCGGGTCTGAACCGGCGTCCAGACGTCACACGCCCTATTGCCCGTCCGGCTCCGGCTGGCCGGGCAGGGGCCAGACCGATTTCAGATAGTCCACGAACAGCGATACGTGCTGAGAGGCCATCGCGCCGTCGGACATGATCGCCGAGACCGCCGTGTCGCGCGGCTCATAGCCGACCAGGATGCGGACCAGCCGGCCGTCGCGCAGAAACTCCTCGACCACGAACGGACCCATCAGAACGATGCCCACATTCTCGGCCGCGGCTTCGGCCAGGAAATGGGCGTTGTTCGACCGCAGCGACCCGGTGATCGACACGGTCCGGCTGCGGCCGTCCTCGGTATAGACCCAGCTATCGCCGGTGGAGCCAAGCCGCATCGCCAGACAATTATGCTGCGACAATTCACCGGGATGCTGTGGCGTGCCATGGCGGGCGAGATAGGCGGGCGAGGCGCAGAACCGCCGCCGGTTCCACGACAGCACGGTGTCGTTGTCGGTGAGGTTCGAGGCATGCACCAGCCGGATCGACAGGTCATAGCCTTCGCTCAACAGGCTGACCGTGCGGGCAGAGGTGTCGAGTTCCACCGAAATCTTCGGATAGCGCCGCAGGAAGCCGGGGATCAGCGGGCCGACCACGCGTTCGCCCAGCGCCGTGGGTGTGGTCATGCGAATCAATCCCGCCGGATCTTCGGCATCGGGGTTGAGCGTGCGCTCGACCGCCTCGGCCTCGTCGAGCAGCCGCGCGCACTGCCGATAGAAGGCCTGCCCCGCCGGCGTCACGCTGAGCTGGCGCGTGGTGCGGTGAAACAGCCGCACATTCGCGCGCAATTCCAGTTCGGTCAGCTTCTTGCTGACGGTCGAGGGCGCGATCGACAGAGCCTCGGCGGTTCTGGTGAGGTTCTCGGTTTCCACAAGCGACAGAAAGATTTCCACGGCGCGCAGGTCCGACAGGATCTGCAACCGGCTGCGAACTGGCAGATATTTCACGGTCCACCCTCCCTGGCGCCTGTTCCGGTGCAGATCTTTGCGGAAGATCTTAGCGCGGGACGGCACCGCCGTCCCGCATGTCCGCGCCGTGCCCCTTACGTATCCGCCTCATCCCCCGCCGGAAGACCGCCGCCGCCGGGTTCCTGCACGACGGTGTTGCTCAACACGCCGATGCCGGTGATCTCCACCTCCAGCCGGTCGCCCGGCTGCATCCAGACCTGCGGATCGCGAGCCATCCCCACCCCCTCGGGCGAGCCGGTGGCGATCAGGTCGCCGGGCTGAAGCCGGGTGAAGCTGCTGATATAGGCGATCAGCCGGTCGATGGGGAAAACGAGGGTGCCAGGGCTGTCCTGCTGCATCACCCGGCCGTTGAGGCGGGTGGTCAGCACCATCCGGGCCGGCGCCGGCGCGGCATCGCGGGTGACGATCCACGGGCCGACGGCGCCGCTGGCGTCGAAATTCTTGCCCGGCGTCACCTGGGCGGCATGGCGCTGCCAGTCACGCACCGAATTGTCGGCGAAGCAGCAATAGCCCGCCACATGATCCATGGCATCCGCCGGGTCGATGCGGTGCCCGCCGCGCCCGATCACCACCGCCAGTTCGCCCTCGAAATCGAACTGATCGCTGATCGCGGGGCGGATGATCGCCTGCCGGTGGCCGACCTGCGCCGTGGGCAAGCGCAGGAACAGGCTGGGACGGGCGCCCGGCGACCGTCCGGTTTCCGCGATATGCTTTGCATAGTTCAGGCCCACGCAGAACACCCGGCCCACCCCGTGGGTCGGCGGCAGGAAATCCACCGCCGCCAGCGGATAACGATCGGCGCCCCTGATGTCGATCGCCTCGCCCGCGCCGGCCCGGCGGATCAGCTCGGCCATGCCCGACAACCGCCCGGACAGATCGGCGACCGCATCGCCATCGACGATGCCGAAGCGGTGCGGCGCCGCGTCGTCGCCCTGGCTGCGGAACATCATGAGACGCATGGGCTTCCCCCCTGATCAGGTTTCCGACGATGTTGGCGGCAGCATGGGGCGCGCCCGCGGGGGGCTGAAGACCGATATGGGAAAGACAGATTTCGCGATTTCCCGATGGTTCCGCCCTCGGCGTGCACCGCTTATTGGCGGCATTCCCGCGCAAGGACGATGACCATCATGCCACTGGACCCGCAGACCATCCGCATATTGGGCCGCGCGCTGTTCGCGGCCGAGACGGCGCGACGCCAGATCCCGCTGATCTCGCAACGCCATGACGGGCTGACGCTGGCCGATGCCTATGCCATCCAGGCCGAATTCGTCGCCGCGAAACGGGCGGCGGGCGCCATCGGCCGGGGCTGGAAGATCGGCCTGACCTCGCGCGCCATGCAGGATGCGCTGCAGATCGACACACCGGATTCCGGCATCCTGCTCGACGACATGTTCTTCGACACCGGCGCCGTCATCCCGGCGGGCCGGTTCATCGCCCCCCGGATCGAGGCCGAAATCGCCTTCGTCATGGGCGCCGACCTCGATGGTCCCGCCAGCCCGGCCCAGGTGCTGAACGCCACCGCCTATATCTGTCCGGCGCTCGAAATCCTCGACACGCGCATCATCCGCCGCGATCCGGAAACCGGGCGCATGCGCAGCGTGATCGACACCATCGCCGACAACGCCGCCAATGCGGGCATCGTGCTGGGCGGCCAGCCGCGCAAGCCCGATGCGATCGATCTGCGCTGGATCGGCGCGATCGTGTCACGCAACGCCACGGTGATGGAAACCGGGCTGGGCGCCGGCGTGCTGGGCGATCCGCTGCTCGGCATCTCGTGGCTGTCGGGGCGGCTGGCCGAAACCGGGCAGACCATCCGCGCCGGCGAGGTTCTGCTCGCCGGCTCGTTCATCCGCCCGATCGAGGCCCCGGCCGGCAGCACCATTCATGGCGATTTCGGCACCTTCGGCACCGTCACCTGCCATTTCGACTGAGGCCCGCCACACCCATAGCGAGGGACCAGAATGCCCGCACCCGCAAACAGCTTCAGACACGCCCTTGCGGCCGCCCGGTGCCTTTATGGCACCTGGGCGGCGCTCGCCGATCCGTTGTCGGCCGAACTATGCGCACGGATCGGCTTCGACTGGATGGTGCTCGATGGCGAACACGCGCCCAACGATCTGCGCTCTGTTCTGGCGCAGTTGCAGGCCGTGGCCGCCTTTGCCTGCGCGCCGGTCGTGCGCCTGCCGGTCGCCGATCCGGTTCTGGCGAAGCAGTATCTCGATATCGGTGCCCAGACGCTTCTGGTGCCGATGATCGACACCACCCAGGATGCCGCGGCCATTGCCGCCGCCATGCGCTATCCGCCACGGGGCCGCCGTGGCATCGGCTCGGCGCTCGCCCGCGCCGGCGGCTTCGGTATCACCACCGACTATCTGGCCACCGCCGATGCCGAGATCGTCCTGATCGTTCAGGCCGAAAGCCGGCGCGCGATGGGCAATATCGACGCGATCGCCACCACCGATGGCGTCGACGGCGTGTTCTTCGGCCCCTCGGACCTCGCCGCCGATATGGGCCTGATCGGCCAGACCGGGCATCCGGCTGTGGTCGCCGCCGTGGAAGATGGCGTCCGCGCCGTGGTCGCGGCCGGCAAGCCCGCCGGCGTGCTCGCCATGGATCCAGAGCTTGCCGGCCGATACCGTGCGGCCGGCGCCCGCTTCATCGCCGTGGCCACCGATGTCGGCGCGCTGGTCGGCGGCTTGAAGGCGCGTCTGGCGCAGATCGACAGCCCCGCCGAGGTTCCGCAATGACCACCGACGCCCGCCTGTTCACAGACATCTATGCCCTGCTCGGCGCCTTCTATGGCGCCCTCGACGACGGCACCGCCGACGAAGCGGCGGCACTCTTCCTGCCCGATGGCACCTGGATGCGCCAGGGCCAGCTGCTGACCGGCCCGGCCGCGGTGCGCGCGGCACTCGACGAGCGCCCGGCCGACCGGGCGACGCTGCATCTGTTCTGCAATCTCCGCCTGTCGGAGATAACCGGTGACGGCTGCACGGCGACTTATGGGCTGTTCGTGAATATCGGCCATGATGGCCCGCAAACCGGCCACGACGGCGGCCGGATGCTGGCGCTGATGACCTGCAGCGACCATGTCCGGCGCACGAGCCAGGGCTGGCGCTTCGCCTCGCGCACGGCATCGCTCCGGTTCCGCAACGCGCTGGCCTGAGGTTCCGCAACGCGCTGACCTGACCAGCATCGTCACCCGATCAGGTGGCGCCACCTGATCGGGATCCCATGTCACACCTGCGCCGCCGGATGGCTGGCGAGCACCCCCGGTGTCCGGCCGGGGAACATCTTCTGCCGCATCGTACCCGGCCGATACGCGGTCTTGAACAGGCCCCGGTTCTGCAATTCGGGCACGACCAGATCGCAGAACGACCGGATGCCGGCCGGCTCGACCGTGCGCACCAGATTCAGCCCGTCGATGCCCGTCTGGGCCACGAAGGTCTCGATCTGGTCGCAGACCGTGTGCGCGGAACCGCAGAAGAACAGCTCCGGCCCCCGCAGCGGCCCGAATTTCGCCAGATCGGCAACCGTATAGACCCGGCCTTCACTGTTGCGGGTCATCTGCTCGACGATCGACTGGATGGCCTGGCTCTCGACATGGCGGATCGGCTCATCCGGCGCATAGTGCGACAGATCGATGCCGGTGATCCCTGAGAGGAAGGCGAGGTTGCCGTCGGCGCTGGAATACCGCCCGGTCTCGGCCATGATCTCCTGCGCCAGAACGTCGGTTTCCGCCACGATCACCGTGACGGCATTGAACACCTTCAGATCCTGGCCGTTGCGGCCACAGGCCTCGGCCTGCCTGCGCAGACTGTCGGTGAGATGCCGGGCATAGGGGATGCTGTTGGCCGAGATGAAGGCGCTTTCGGCATGGCGGCCGGCGAACCGCATGCCCCGCCCCGACGCGCCGGCCGAAAAGATGAACGGCGTGCGTTGCGGCGAAGGCTCGCTCAGATGGATGCCCTCGCACTGGAAATACCGCCCGGCATGGCGCACCGGCCTCACCCTCGACGGATCGGCGAAGATGTGACTTTCCTTGTCGCGCACCGCCGCGTCGCTGTCCCAGCTTGTCTCCCACAGCTTGTAGACGACCTCCATGAATTCGTCGGCGATGTCATAGCGTTCGTCATGCGGTGGCAGGTCGGTCTTACCCAGCGCGCGCGCCGCCGAGGCCGCGGTTCCGGTCACCACGTTCCAGGCCAGCCGCCCCTCGGTCAGATGATCGAGGGTCGACAATCGCCGCGCCAGCAGATAGGGCGGCTCGAAGGTGGTGTTGCCGGTGACGCCGAAGGTGAGATGTTCGGTCACCGCCGCCATGGCCGGGATCAGCAGCATCGGATCATTGGTCGGGCAGAAGCAGCCGCTCTTCAACGTCGCATCCGAACTGCCCTGATAGACGTCGTGCACGGCAAGGATGTCGGCCAGAAAGATCCCGTCGATCAGCCCATCCTCGCAGATCCGGGCGAGATTGACCCAATAGTCGAGCCGATTGTAGTCCAGGTCATGGGCCTGCGGATGGCTCCACAAGCCCGGCCAGGACTGGCTTGGAGACGCGGAATAGAAAGCATTCACGAATATTTCTTTGGCAGGCGCTGCATCGTTATGCGTCGCGGGCATGATATCCTCCGTATCGGAACTAGAGTGATTTTCGCGTCATCTGGTTCAGGAAAATCACTCTAATTTATTGTTTTATCGAGCATCTTTACCCGATCAGGTGGTTCCACCTGATCGGGATCTGCTCTTGTCTTCAGCCCAGCAGGGCAAGAGAGATGACGGGAAAGAGCACGATCAGGACGATGCGGACCATGTCGCTGAGCACGAAGGGCAGCACGCCCCGGAACAGCGCCGGCAGGCCCGCCTGCGGCGCCACGGCGTTCAGAACGAAGATGTTCATGCCGATGGGGGGCGTGATCATGCCCAGTTCCACCACCGCGACGGTCACGATGCCCCACCAGACGACGTCATAGCCGAGGCTCTCGATCACCGGCAGAACGAATGGCAGGGTGATCAGCATGGCGGCGATGGTGTCGAAGACGCTGCCGAGCACCACATACATCAGCACGAAGGCCGCGACGATCATCAGCGGCGGCCAGCCTGTCGCCTCGATGAAGGCGGTGAAGGTCTGCGGCGCGCCGGTGACGGTGACGAAATAGCTCATCATCTCGGCGCCGAAGATGATCAGATAGATCATGCCGGTATTGCGCCCCGCCTCGACGAGGCAGTCGAGGAACCGCGCCCAGGTCAGCCGGCCCCGCAGCAGCGCGAAGACGATCGACAGGATCGCGCCCACGGCCGCGGCCTCGTTGACGGTGAAGACGCCGCCATACATGCCGCCGATGATGACCAGCAGAAACACCAGTGTCGGCGCCGCGCCAACCAGCGCCTCCAGGCGGTCCGCCCGGCTATAGCGGTCGCCGGGCGGGGCGAGTTCGGGATGCCGCGCGGTGACGATGGCCAGCGTCAGCATCTGCAACGCGACGGCGAGCACCGCCGGCCCGACCGCCGCGACGAAGAGATCCAGAATGAAGCTCTCAGTCATGATCGCGTAGATGACCAGAATGACCGATGGCGGGATCAGCGCCCCCAGCGTGCCAGCGGCGGCGATGGTGCCGCCGGCCAGCGACAGCGCATAGCCACGCGTTGCCATCTCGGGCATCGCCACCCGGCCGAAGGTGGCGGCCGTTGCCACCGACGAGCCGCAGATCGCCCCGAACACCGCGCAGCCGGCGATGGTGGCGTGCAGCAGCCCGCCGCGCCGGTGCCCGATCATCCGCTCGGATAGGCGATAGAGATCGGTCGCAAGCCCGCTGATCGACGCGAAACTGCCCATCAGCAGGAACAGCGGCACCACCGCGAGGCTCTGGCTGGTGACGCTCGCGTCGATCGCGCTGACCAGGGTCGAGACGGCCGGCGTCATGCCGACCAGCAATGCATAACCGCCGAAGCCTGTCGCCAGCATCGCGATGGCGATCGGGATCTGAAGGTAGATCAGGCCGAACATCACGGCCAGGCCGATGGCGAAAGACTCAAGCCCCATCGGCGGCCCCCTCCCCTCGGCCCGTCAGCTTGCGCAATGCATCGCCAAGGATGACCACCTGAAACAACGCCGCGACCAGAAAGAAGCCGGCGAAGGCCGTCCAGGACGGCCATTGCGGCAGGCGCAGCAGCCAGGTGCTCTCGCCGCTCCACATCAGCGCCAGCGCATGGCGGCCAAGCGCACAGGCCAGCCCCGCCAGCACGATCAGCACCACCACGCCGGCCGCGACGTCGAGGGCCTGCTTGGCGCGCGCGCCAAGCAGGCGGTCGAGGAACCGGATGGTGATGTTGCCACGGGTGACGATCACCGCCGGCACCGAGGCACCGATCGCGACCGGCAGCGCCACCTCGGCGATGTCGCCGATCCCGCGCAAGGGGGTGTTGAGCAGCCAGCGCCCCAGCACGTCGACCAGCGTCAGGCCGGCCAGCCCGATCAGCCCGATCAGGCCCACCAGCAGCAGCAGCCGGGCGGTCTGATGGCGCGCGCCGACGGGTGCCGCCCTCGTTTCCGACGGGCTGGCGCTCATTTCCCGGCCTCGTCGTTGTCGTCGCGGCCGGCTTGCCGGTTGCGGACCGCCTGAAGGATACGGTCGCGCCCGGCGCCCTCCGCCGCCCATTCGGCCTGAACGCGGCCGAAGATCTGATCCAGTGCGGCGGCATCCTTGTCCGACGGCATGGTCACGACATGGCCGCTGCCCGCGGCCGACCATGCCGCCAGCAGCGCCTCGGCCTTTTCGTCGGCCGCACGGCCCCAGGCTTCCGAAAGCGCCCGGCCGCTTTCGGCGTCGATCGCGACCTGCGCCGCCTCGGGCAGGGCATCGAAGACGCTCTGTCGCATCACCAGCATCACATGGCCGGTGCCCAGCCGGGCCAGGAAGTGATTGCGGGCAACCTCGGCGACGCCGGTCTGCTCATCGAGGCTGGGATGCGAGGCGACACCGTCGATCACGCCCCGGGTCAGGGCCTCGGCGGACTCCGAAACCGACATCGCGACCGCCGTGCCGCCCATGGCCTCGATCACGCGGATACCATAGCGCCCGGCGGTGCGCAGCTTCTGGCCCTGCACATCGGCCAGACTGGTGACCGGCCTGGTCGCGCTGATCGAGAACGGCGGCGACGCGAACAGGCCCAGCACCTTCAGGCCGTCGAAGCCCGTCAGCAGCCCGGCCTCATAAAGCCCCCACATGGTCGACGACGCCGCGCGCGACGACGCATAGAGCCCGGGGATCTCGGCCACCGTGTTGTCGGGAAACCGGTCGGGCGTATAGGCCGGCACCGGATAGGTGATATCCGCGACACCGTCCTCGACCATCTTCAACTGTGCGGCCGGATCACGCCCCAGCGTGCCGCCGGTGAAGGGGATGATCTTCAGCGCGCCCCCTGATGCGGCCTCGACCCGCTCGGCCCAGGGCGCGAAGACATTGAGCCATTCATGTCCCTTGCCGCTCAGCCAATAGCCGAAGCGGAGTTCGGCGGTCTCCTGCGCGACGGCGGCTATGGGCTGCATGGCCACGGCGCCCAGAATGCACAGCGCAAAGGCACTGCGTAATATCTGCATGATGTCCTCCCTTTATAAACGGCGATCGGCCGTTTTCAGAGGAACACATGCCCCGTTATTCCAGGTCACCACCCAAAGCGGAAAGACTGTTTTTCAATGATAACGCCACCCTCTCCCCATCACCGGTCGACAATGTTCGGGACGGTAAGGCCGTGCGCATCAGATGGCGTGCACGATATCTTGACCTCGCACATCCGGACCGTGCCGGCCAATACATCCCCTGGCCGTCGCGGGCGATCAGGGATGACACAGGCCGATGCCGCCGGCAACACCCGCATACTGCCACGCCACTGACACCACATGACAGGGAACCGGCCGTCCTATAGCCTCATCCGTGTGCGGACCATGAAGATTGCCGGCTATGGTATGCAGTGCGCTGACCCCTCTCGTTCGCTTTTTGGAAAAGTTTCCAGCAGAATAAAGGCTTAGAAGCAAGGGGTTCCCCCGCACAGGCGGGGATAGACCCAAAATGTGTAAATTCAATTGACTTCTTATAATGGTTCCCCCGCACAGGCGGGGATAGACCCCGTCCGCGCCACGGCCGCAACCGCGGCCCCCAGGTTCCCCCGCACAGGCGGGGATAGACCCCGCCATGGCTGACCCGCCAATCGGGGCCGATCGGTTCCCCCGCACAGGCGGGGATAGACCCCGCACGATCGGGGCGCACTTGACGACCCTGGCGGTTCCCCCGCACAGGCGGGGATAGACCCAGCGTGCAAGCGCTGGTGGGGGGCAAGGTCAAGGTTCCCCCGCACAGGCGGGGATAGACCCTGCGGCGGCTTGGCGTGACCACGCGGGAGACAGGTTCCCCCGCACAGGCGGGGATAGACCCTGCGCGCCAAGGGACGCGAGGAGCTGGGCCTGGGTTCCCCCGCACAGGCGGGGATAGACCTATTCAAGAAGCACTCAGCCCCGGCTATCTCGCGGTTCCCCCGCACAGGCGGGGATAGACCCTCAATGGCGGATCAGCTCGCGATTCCACCGTCGGTTCCCCCGCACAGGCGGGGATAGACCCCCGTGCATTCACCCCCACATAGGCAGTATGGGGGTTCCCCCGCACAGGCGGGGATAGACCCAACGGCGCGAATAGCGTTATGGGGCGATTCCTGGTTCCCCCGCACAGGCGGGGATAGACCCCCGATCTGCACCGCCATGCCGGGCATGGTCCAGGCTCCCCCGCACAGGCGGGGATAGACCGCAGCATGCCGCCCGCCGGGAGGTTTTTCACGTGGCTCCCCCGCACAGGCGGGGATAGACCCAAGGCCTGAGGCCGGTGCGGACCTATGTCCGACAGTTTCCCCGCACAGGCGGTATAGTCCGCCATGCCACATCATTGCATGACCTGTCCGGGTGCCCTGACTCTGATGGCCGGGTGGCCCCCGCGAGGGTTCCGGTGCCCGCTGGTGCGGGCATCATCACGCAGAGGCATCGCCACGGATCAGTGCCGCGAGGTCGAGAGCCTCGCGGCGAATGCCCGCAGGTGCCAGCATCGGCTCGGCACGTTCAATCGCCAGGGTCAGCGCCAGCCGTTCCAGGGCCAGAATGTGGATAAGGCGCACCGGTGAGGTGCCGGTTTCGATATCGGCGATCGATCGACGGCCCATGCCAAGGCGTTCGCCGAACTGAGCCTGAGTGAGGCCCAGCGCCTTGCGGGCTTTGGCCAGGTCTTCACCGGTCATCATCCTGGCGGGACTCCGCAGCCAAGGTGTCGGGCATCACTGTTCAATATCCACCGATTGAGTAGATACCGCATGCCTCCCGAAAAGTAAGCGCGATTCCCGTGCGCCTGACGATAACACCCGCGCCGGGACGTGATCGGCCCGGCCCCAGGCCTGAAGCGCAGCGGTGGCCGGAAGCCAGCCCTAGGCCTGAAGCGCAGCGGTGGCCGGAAGCCAACCCTTCGCCTGAAGCGTCCTGAGCGCGATCTCGATCTGGTGCGGGGCAAAGCGCATCTTGCGGTGGTTCCAGTTGTGGACCTTGGCGACCACATCTTCCAGGTTTCGGGCGTTTTCCTGGACCACCACCCAATGTACGGTGGCCAGCAATTCAAGTCCGAAGGGTGTTTCGAACCCCTCGACCAGCTGCGCCACACGGTCGAAGCGATGCCGGGTCTCGTCATCTTCCTTTAGGAAAGCCTCGGCATCTGCAACCACGCCCGGAACAATCTCCAATTGCTTGTCCGGCGCATCGCCACGGTCATGATAACCAGAGATGAGATGGCCTTCGATTGTCCGCAGCACGTGACGCAGATTGTCGGCATAGGGGCCATAATGGTGCTTGATATATGTCAGGCGCAGTGGCTGCCCATCCACCTGCATGAAGTACATCAGTTTCTGAACCTCGATGAGTGTCACGAACGGGTCCATCAGCCCCTGCAAATAGCGGTGCATCAGCACAACCAGGGCCGCCACAATCCGTGCCCGCACATCCGGCCAATCCAAACCACACAGGCCACTCCCCTATGGCGGCAAAGCAATCGAGCGCATACCGAGACGATGGATCTCGCCAACCAATGCCGTCAGACCCAGTTCTATGTCTTCCATACGGCTCTTGCCGCGCCAGTGGCGTTTGGTCGGAAAATTGACGATGACCTTCGGATTGGTCAACGCGCCGGTTTCGAACACAAACATGCGGCCCGGCCGCACGTCATGTCTCGCGCAAGCCGCCGCATACGCCTTGAAGTTCTCAGGAAAGATGTTCTTGAACTGAAGCGCGATGCCACGCCCCATCACACCGACACAGTTCACCGTATTGACGAGCGCCTCGGCATCCGCCTGCAAGATATCACCGGTTCTGAACTCGATCATCGGTTCGGCCCGTTCAATAGTACCAGTCTTTCCTGACCTCGATCAGGGGCCTGTGGGTCGCGCCCTGCATGGCATGCATAACCGACCTGGGACAAAAATAGAACGGCGTGCATTCGCCGACGAACAACCCATGATGAGATTTCAACTGCAATATGTTGAGGCGACGCGTCTTGATGGCACTCATACCAATCATCGTCCCCGCGCCAGTCCGCGCCGCCATGTCCGCATCCGACCACAGGAAGCCATCGGTCACGATCGATGCCAGACGGTCGACATGGACGATGTGACAGATCTTGGGCCGGTTGGGCACGTCGTCATCGACCGGTGGCCTTCCTTGATCTCGGGGATCGCCAAGCGACACAGGGTGGTCCGGCCAACCAGACCACCCGCACCGGATGACCTGCCGAGGGCGTTGGCGCCTCAGCCATCCGACAGCGCCGATGATGGGCCGCGACGGCCAGGGCGCCATAGGCTCAGGGCAGCAGCCCGGCCATGCCGTGGCTGCCGGCCACAGCGCCCGCGACCGTGATCCAGGCCACCGCCGTCAGCAGGCGGTGGGCGCGGGTGATCAGGCGGAAGACGCGGTCGGGCGCGGTTGCGGCCGCGCGGTGGAACCAGGCGTGGAGAAACAGCGGCTCGGCCACCAGCAGCACCACCGCGAACACCAGCCACAGGCCCAGCATGGCGTGCATCCACCAGTATTGCGGATCGGTGAACCGCCACCACGCATCCAGCCGCCAGGTCATGTACAGCCCCGACAGCCCGGCAAGCGTCACCGAGATCCGCGCCTGAACCGAAAACCGCCCCTCCACCGCCTCGAACATCGCCAGACGCTCAGCGGGGGCCGCCATGCGCGCCACAGCCGGCAGCAGAACCAGGGTCACCAGCGTCAACCCGCCGATCCAGTGAACGATGGCCAGCACATGGATCGCGCGGGCCAGCATCATATCGTCCATTGTCAGCCCCTTCGGCTGCGGCCATGATCGTCCTGATATATGCATATTATCCGCATCTTCATCGATACGCGACAGAATCTGAACGGCGCCACAGGGCGGGCGAAGATGCTATAGATACGGATCGATCCCCTTCCCCAAGGATGCGCCCCCGCCATGCGTGCCGCCTGTTTCGAGACCTTCCAAGGCCCTGTCGCCGTCACCACCCTGCCCGATCCGGCGCCAGCGCCCGATGGCGTGGTGATCCAGGTCGGCGCCACCGGGCTGTGCCGCAGCGACTGGCATGGCTGGATGGGCCATGATCCCGATATCCGGCTGCCGCATGTGCCGGGGCATGAACTGGCCGGCACGGTGGTGGCGGTGGGGCGCGACGTCCGGCGCTGGCGCGCGGGCCAGCGGGTGACGGTGCCATTCGTCGGTGGCTGCGGCCATTGCGGCCAATGCGCATCGGGCAATCATCAGGTCTGCGACAGCCAGTTTCAGCCCGGCTTCACCCATTGGGGCAGTTTCGCCGAATATGTGGCGATCGGCTATGCCGACACCAATCTGGTGGCCCTGCCCGATGCGATCGACATGGCCACCGCCGCCAGCCTGGGCTGCCGCTTCGTCACCGCCTTTCGCGGCGTGATCGACCAGGGCCGGCTGCGGGCGGGGGAACGGATCGCCGTTCATGGCTGCGGCGGCGTCGGGCTGTCGGCGATCATGATCGCGGTGGCCTGTGGCGCGCAGGTGATCGCCATCGACATCGATGCCGACAAGCTGGCCCTGGCCAGACGTCTCGGCGCCGCCACGGTCATCGATGCCCGCGTCGAGGGCGATATACCGGCGGCGGTGCGCGCGGCATCGGATGGCGGGGTCGAGCTGTCGGTCGACGCGTTGGGCCACCCGGTCACCTGCGTCAATTCGATCCTGTCGCTGGCCAAGCGCGGCCGCCATGTCCAGATCGGCCTGATGCTGGCCGATCAGGCCCGCCCGGCCATCCCCATGGACCGGGTGATCGCCCACGAGCTGGAGATTCTGGGCAGCCATGGCATGCAGGCCTTTCGGTATGCGCCGATGATGGCCATGATCGCCAGCGGCCGCCTGCGTCCCGACCGACTGATCGGCGCCCGGGTGTCGCTGGACGACGGCGCCCGCCTGCTGCCGCAGATGGACCGTTTCGCGGGCACCGGCGTCACCATCATCGATCGGTTCTGACATGTCGGAACAGCCAGCAACACCGGACCGGGCGCCGACATCTGATGCCCCGCCCGCCGCATCCGCCCATGCCGGCCCCACGGATCGCGGCTTCGGGCTGGTGTTCACGGTGGTGTTCACCGGCCTTGGCCTGATGCCGCTGCTGTCGGGGCGGATGCCGAACCCGTGGCTGCTGGCCGCCGCCGCCATCATCCTGGCGCTGGCGCTGTTGCGGCCGCGTGTGCTGGCGCCCGCCAACCGGCTGTGGATGGCCTTCGGGCGGGTGCTGCACCGGGTGATCAGTCCGGTGATGCTGGCGGTGATCTATTTCGGGGTCATCACCCCCGGCGGCCTGATGTTGCGCCACGTCTTCCGCCGCAACAGCCTGCGGCTGGGCTTCCGATCCGGTGTCGCCAGCTATTGGGTGCGGCCCGATCCGGCGGATGCTGCCCGCCACATGTTCAAAGACCAGTTCTGACCCGGACCGGGAACCCGCCGACCATGCGCATTCTGGGGCTTTCAGCCTTCTATCACGACAGCGCCGCCACCCTGATCGAGGATGGCCGGATCCTTGCCGCCGCGCAGGAGGAGCGCTTCAGCCGCCAGCGCCATGACGCCGCCTTCCCCAGCGCCGCCATCCGCTATTGCCTTGAGGATGCCGGCATCACCGCCCGCGATGTCGACGCGGTGGTGTTCTACGACAAGCCCTTCGTGAAGTTCGAACGGCTGATCGAGACCTATCTGGCCTTCGCGCCGCGCGGTTTCCGGTCGTTCCGCACCGCGATGCCGGTGTGGCTGCGCGAGAAGCTGTTTCAGAAGGACCAGATCGGCCGGGCGCTGAACGCGATCGATCCGGGCTTTGGCGGCACCGGCCGGCTGCTGTTCTCGCGCCATCATCTCAGCCATGCCGCCTCGGCCTTCTACCCCTCGCCCTTCGACGAGGCGGTGGTGCTGACCATGGACGGGGTGGGCGAATGGGCCACCACCTCGGTCGCCATCGGCCGGGGCCGCGACCTTCAGGTGCTGCGCGAGATCCATTTTCCACATTCGCTGGGCCTGCTGTATTCGGCCGTCACCCAATATGCCGGCTTCCGGGTCAATTCCGGCGAATACAAGCTGATGGGGCTGGCACCCTATGGCCAGCCGCGCCATGTCGACCAGATCATCGGCACGCTGATCGATCTGAAGCCCGACGGCTCGTTCCGGCTGAACATGGATTATTTCGACCACGCGACCGGGCTTGCCATGACCAACCGGCGCTTCCACGCCCTGTTCGGCCGGCCGGTGCGCGCGCCCGAGGCACCGCTGCGCCAGTTTCATGCCGATCTGGCGGCCTCGGTTCAGGTGGTGCTGGAACGGGCGGTGGTGGCGCTGACGCGGGCGCTCGCCGCCGAGACCGGCATCGCCAATCTGTGCCTGGCCGGCGGCGTGGCGCTGAACTGTGTGGCCAATGCCCGGCTGCGCGCCGAAAGCGGCTTCGCGCATGTCTGGGTGCAGCCGGCGGCGGGCGATGCCGGCGGCGCCTTGGGGGCGGCGCTGGCGGTGTGGCATCTTCAGGAAGATGGTGCCCGGGTGATGCCCCCGGCCACATCGGCACCCACATCCACCCCCGGCGACAACAGCCCGCGTGATGCCATGCGTGGCGCGTTTCTGGGGCCGGCCTTCGATCAGGCGCGGATTGAAGCCGACCTCAACCGGCTGGGCGCCCGCTTCACGGTGCTGGCCGATGACGACCTGATCACGGCCACGGTTGCATCCCTCACCCGTGGTGATGCCGTTGGCTGGTTCCAGGGGCGGATGGAATTCGGCCCGCGCGCGCTGGGCAACCGGTCGATCCTGGCCGACCCGCGTGACCCGGCGATGCAGCGCCGGCTGAATCTGCAAATCAAGAACCGCGAGAGCTTCCGCCCCTTCGCGCCGGCGATCCTGGCCGAAGCCGCGCCCGACTGGTTCACGCCCGGCGATGCCTCACCCTATATGCTGTTCACGGCGACACTGGCGCCGCACAGGCGCGCGGCCACACCCGATGCGATCAGCGCCGCCGACGCGACCAACGATCCCGATGCGGTCATCACCCCCCGACCCGGCCCGCCCTCGCCCATCCCGGCGGTGATCCATCTGGACCATTCGGCCCGGCTGCAAACTGTGCATGCCGACATCCATGGCCGGTTCCACAGCCTGCTCAGCGCCTTTGCCGCCGAAACCGGCTGCCCCGTGCTGG
The DNA here is from genome assembly GCF_014636235.1 of Tistrella bauzanensis. NCBI lineage: Bacteria > Pseudomonadati > Pseudomonadota > Alphaproteobacteria > Geminicoccales > Geminicoccaceae > Tistrella > Tistrella bauzanensis. The sequence continues at coordinate 2,841 of NZ_BMDZ01000074.1, read as the reverse complement.
TCAACACCAGCTTCAATGTTCGTGGCGAGCCGGTGGTCTGCACACCGGAAGACGCGTTCCACTGCTTCATGGGCACCGGCATCGACACGCTGGCGATCGGCACTGCCTGCTGCGTAAATCCGATCAGGATCCGGCCCTGGCCGTCACCCGGCGGTTCGCCCCGGATTGACGCCCGGGCCGGCGCCCGGCATCAGAAATCGAAATAATAGAAGGTCTGCGGCCGGCCGGCGGCGATCATCGAACAGCCGATGATCACCACCAGCAGCACCGGCAGGGCCAGGGCCGCCGGCACCCGCGCGGCGGCGGCGCGCACACGGTCGATGGTGTCGAGCGGATGCAGCACCAGGGTGATCGCGATCAGCCCGACGATCAGCGGTGCCTGCGCGGGGACGATGCCCGGCCCATGGCCACCGAAGGCCGATGACAGCACCACCAGCGCCGCATCGATCGATGGTGCGCGGAAAAAGGTCAGCACCAGCACCCAGACCACGAAGAACAGGGTAACGCACAGCGCCCGCCGGATGCCGCGCTGGTGCCCGGCCCATTGGGCATAGCCGCTGGCGCTTTCGGCCGCCATGATCACCCCCTGGATCAGCCCCCACAGCACGAAGGTCCAGTCGGCGCCGTGCCACAGGCCCGATATCACCATGGTCATCACGATCGCCGCCTGACGGGCATGGCGATAGAACCGCTTGTGCAGTGGCTTGAACACGTAATCGCGCAGCCAGAAGCTCAGCGTCATATGCCAGCGCCGCCACAGCTCGCTCATCGACGTGGCGATATAGGGCTTGTGGAAATTTTCCGGAAAGCGCACCCCGAACATGCCGGCCAGTGCGATCGCCATGTCGGAATAGGCGCTGAAATCGCAATAGATCTGGATCGCGAAGCCGGTCATCGTCAGCCAGGACTGGATCACCCCCATGCCGCCGCCATCAGCGATGCCGGCATAGCTTGCATCCACCCAGGCGCCGATCGGATCGGCGATCAGCACCTTCTTCAGCATACCCACCGCGAACAGGCCCAGATTGGCGGTAAACCCGGCGCGATCCAGCCGGATGCGGTTCAATTGCGGCAGGATCTGGCCGATGCGCAGGATCGGCCCGGCGATCAGATGCGGGAAGAAGGTGATATAAACCGCGGTTTCCATGAAATTGGGCGCACGCTGCCCCGGCCGTCGGGCGGTATCGACCAGCAGGCTGATGATGGTGAAGGTCACGAACGACACCCCCAGCGGCAGCGTCCAGTGCAGGCGCGGCAAGGGCTGGTTCAGCACCGCCTCCAGCGAGGTCAGCATGAAATCGGCATATTTGAACAAGGCCAGCGGCAGCAGCGCCAGCGGCACCAGCAGCGGCAGCAGCCCCGGCCGGCGCCGCACCAGCAGCCCCGCCACCCAGGTCGCGATCACGAAGGCCAGGATCACGACGGTATAGGGCGGATACCACCAGCCATAGAAGATCAGGCTGGCCAGGAACACATAACCGGGCACCATCGGGCGCGGACAGATCGCGAGCCCGCCCGCGAACAGCGCCAGGAAGATCAGGAAACTGGGCAGTTGAAACAGCATCGCCGCGCCGGGTCCGTCAGCGTGCCGCGCCGGCGGCCGGCGCCACCAGATACGGCACAAGCTGATCGGCGATCCGGTCATAGGCGGCGCCGTTGAAGTGGACGTCACCAGGGGCGACCCAGAAATCGGCCGCCGTCTCGCCCCGGAACGGTGTCAGCAGATCGACGAAGGCCCAGTCATGGGCGCGGGCGGCGTCCGCCATGATCGTGGTCATGAAGCCGAAGTCATAGTCCACAAAATCATTGGTGTCCGGCAACTGCGCCAGGATCACCCGCTGGCCCCGGGCTGCCGCATCGGCTGCCAGCCGGTCCAGCGCCCGATCCATCGCCTCGCGTCCCGGCCCGCCGCTCCAGGTGTCTCGATAGGCGGCCACCAGATCGTCGCGACCGGTCCTGCCGCTGCCGGCCTGCCGGATGAAGGTGACCGCCAGCGCCGCCAGCTCGCTGTTGCGCACCAGCCAGCCCGCATTGTCGGGCATCTGCGGTTCCGCCGACCGCACCGTCGGCAACAGGATCACGGTTTTCACCGGAATAGCGCCGGCCGGATAGGCGCTCAACCGGTCGCCCATGCGCAACCACAAGGCAATGCTCTGCGACAGGGTCATATTGCCGACACCGGTCGTCAGAACCTGCCATCGCGCGTCGGGTGCCGCCGCATCCAGCCTGCCGGCCAGTTGGCTGCGCAGGGTCTCTGCCTCATCGACCCCCCAGCCCATGGCATAGCTGTCACCCACGATCACCACCGCCGGCCGGCCGGGCTCGGGTTCAGGCCCGCGCATGCCCAGGCTGTTGATCGAGATATCCACCCCCTGAAGCCGCGCGCTCTGCCCCGGCCGGTGCTCATGGCCGATCGCCGGATCGTCGCTGCGCTGCTTCAGCAGATTGGCATAGCGCCACATCTCGATGACGTAGTTCTTCTGGTTGGCGGTGCCCAGACGCACCAGGCCTTCGCCCGCCAGACAGCCCAGAACGATGCCGGCCACGACCAGCAGTACCGACCGCATCATCCGGCCCCCTCCCTATTCCTGGAAGCCTGCCGGATCAGAACACGGCGTAGACAAAGGGTGCCCAGGCTGTGCCCTGCGCCACCACGAACACCACCGCGAAGACCAGCAGCACCAGCACGAACGGGATCAGCACCATGCGGGACCGCCTGGAGAACAGAAACCGGACCAGTTCGGAAAGAAACGCCATATGAGAGCCTGTTGCAGAATGGGCTCCAACCCTGTCGATGTCCGCTTGCCCCCGCGCTGCGGGGCTGATTCCCTCGGGTGAGGT
>NZ_BMDZ01000073.1 GCF_014636235.1 Tistrella bauzanensis | reverse complement strand
CGCGCGAGACCCCCGCCAAGCTCCCAAGCCGTCAGCAGACGGCGTCAAACCATGGGTAGCGGGCATTCGGCAACAGCCTCTTCGAGCTTTTGCTTTTTGGTCATGTGATAGCTCCGATCTGCGGCGCCTTTGCCGACAGATCGTCGAACAGGGCTTTTTGAGGGGACGGATCCGCTAGAACCATGTTGGCCTGAAAGGGCGCGTTCGCCGGGGCGACCGCAAGTTCGGTCCGAAGCTTTGCTTCATCGATCGGCGAGGCGCCTGCAATAATCTGCATGACCTGCCTAAAAGCCGTCTTGAAACTTGAATTTGGAGTGGATGGCCGATCCCGATGTGATTCCAGGTGGTTGTGAAAGCCGCTTTGGAGAACCTCATGTGGGCACCGGCCAACCGGCGGCATCATAGCCGCGATTACCTGCGTCATGGAAGCAATCTGAGCAATGCGGAATGGGCTGTCCTGACCGCCAGTCATGCCACCGCCGGCACGGAAAGTGCGGCTGGTGTTTTGCCTGAACGCTTGGCGGATGGTTCCGCTCGTCACACAGAAGAACTCCGCCGCCTCTCCAACACCCCCACAATCCCCGCCAGCAACTCCACATCCTCTTCCGGCAGCAGTTTCACCCCGTTCAGCACCTTGATGGCGCTCTCGGACAGGGCAGGGGTTTCCCCCTCCCCGGGTTCGATGTCGGTGAAGAAATCGGCGATCTGGACGTTGAGGACGTGCGCGAGCTTTTCCAGGGTGCGAACGCTGGTGACCACCCTGCCGCGCTCGAAATTCGAGATGGTTTCGACGTTCTTGTACATGAGCTGGGCAAGCTGCGCCTGCGTCAGGCCGCGGGCTTCGCGGAACGCTTTGATGCGGGTGCCGATGTAATTGCCGATGTCCATGGCCCGATCCTGCGGAGAAAGGCCGGGCCTGACTATCTGCGTAATAATCGGTTCTTCTTACTAAGCCTAATTTTATGGTATGCCCTGGATGCGGCGTGCTGATCGCGCACTGATCAACCCTTGGGCATGGAGACAACGCATGGCGAGAAGATGGAGCCGGTGGGGCCTGTCATCGCGGCGCTTTGGGCGCGTTGGCCGGTTGCTGATGGCAGTGACGGCCACCACCGCCACCCTCCTCGCCGCCACCCCCGCCCCCGCCGCCTGGCAGCATCTGCCGCCCGAGCTGGTGCCGCGCGCGGGCGGGGTTACGGCGGCGCGGGGGGTGTATCCGGTGTTCTATCTGGCGTCGGAGAGCGGGTTGAGCGCGCTGGTCGCCACCTGCGGGGATGATGGCGCGCCGGAGGTGTTCTGGCTGGCGGCGGGGGCCGAGGCGGTGCCCGAGGGGGTGGCGGCGTTGGAAGTGGTGTGGCGGGTGGGGGATCGGCAATCGCAGGCCGGGGTGTGGTGGGTTGGGCACACGCGGCGGATGCTGGTGCCCGAGGGCGGCTGGGCCTTGGCCGAGCGGCTGGCCGGCGAGGCGCTGTTCGAGGTCGACAGCCGGTTCCTGTTTCCGGCCCGCGAGCGGTTCGACGTTGCCGCCACCGGTGGCGTGGTCACCGATCTGGTCACGGCCTGCCCCGCCGGCGGCTGACGCGGCTCTCAGGCGAAGGGCATCGGCCCCGGGAAGTCGCCGATCGGCAGCACATGGCTGATCAGGCCGGTGCCGGGGCGCCACTGGTGCAGCAGCATCGCCGGCGGCTCGACATAGGAGGCCGCCTCCGCCGCCGGGTCCAGCCGCAGCGCGATCGCGGTGGTGGTGCTGGGCGCCGTGCACAGCAGGGTGCCACCGAAACGCAGTTGCATGGCCCGGTGAATATGGCCGCAGGTGATCCGCTCCACCGACGGAAACCCGGCCACGATCGCGGCCAGGCGGTCGCCACGCCGGCAGTGATAGGCGTCGATATAGGGAATGCCGCTGTCGAAGGGCGGATGGTGGATCATGATCAGGGTCGGGCGGGCGGGATCGGCGGCCAGCGTCCGGGTCAGCCATGCCGCCGCCGCGTCATCGATATCGCCGTGATGCCGGCCGGGCACGGTGACGTCCAGCCCGATGATCCGCACCGGCCCGAACCCATCCGCCACCAGATGCAGCGGCGCGTCCGGCGGTTGATCACTGCCGCCGCCGCCCTGCCCCTCACCGAAACACCGGCGAAAGGCGGCGCGTTCGTCGTGATTGCCGGGAATGGCCAGCAGCGGCATCGCCAGCGCGTCCAGCATGTCGCGCGCCATGGCATAGGCCTGGGCCGTGCCGTCATCGGTGACGTCACCGGTCAACAACACCACATCCGGGCGTGGCGTCAGCCGGTTCAGATGCCGGATCGCCGCCGCGAACATCGCATTCGAATCGACCCCCCCTGATAGAGCTGGCCGCGCGGGCGGATATGCGGGTCCGAGATCTGGGCGATCAGCATGGCTCAATCCTTGTGCGGTATCAGAAATCGAAGCCAAGCTGGCGCGGATCGGTCTTGCGGCGGCGGGGGGCGGGTCTGGCCCGTGCCGGCGGGGCCCCGCCACCGCCGGGGGGAGTGGCCGCGATCAACTCCGGCGTGTCGGTCATGGCCGTGTCCCCGGCGCCTCCGGCCGCGCGCAAGGCCCGAGCCAGCCGGTCACGCGCGGCGCGGGCCGCCGCCAGCGGCTCGGCGATCGGGGCCGGATAGTCGCGGCCGAGGGTGATGCCGGCCTCGGTCAGCACCGCGTGCGGCGCCGTCCAGGGCGCGTGGATGAACGGCGTCGGCAGGCGCGCCAGGGCCGGCAGCATGGCGCGGATGAAACCGCCATCGGGATCCTGCATCTCTGATTGCCGCACCGGATTATACATGCGGAAGACCTGGCCGCCGGTGGTGCCGGCCTGTATCTGGGCCTGCGCCCAATGGATGCCCGGCTCGTAATCGACGAAGCGGCGCGCCAGCACCAGCGCCACCGGCCGGAAATCCAGCCACAGATGATAGCTTGCCACCGCCATCACCATGGCGCGCATGCGGAATGGGAGCCAGCCATCGCGCGCCAGCGCCCGCATGCAGGCATCGACCAGCGGCCAGCCGGTCTCCCCCCGGCTCCAGGCGTCGAGGTGCCCGGCGGTGTTGGTGCCACGCAAACCCTCGAAGGCCGGGTCGAGGGTGACATGCGGGCTATCGGGGCGGGCTTCCAGGCCCTGGATCATCCGGCCGCGCCAGCGCAGCCGGTCGGTGAAGGCATCGATCGCCTTCAGCCGGTCGCCGGTGATCGCGGGCGGCAGGTCGCGCAATTCGTCGCGGCGCCGCACCGCCGCCGCCATCACCTCACGCGTCGACAGCGTGCCCCAGGCCAGATGCGGGCTCAGCCGCGAACAGGCATCGCCCGCCATGGCCGGCGAGGCCATGCCCCGGCGATAGCGCAGCAGACGGCGGTCGAAGAACCGCTGCATCGCCGCCTCGCCCGCCCGCCGGCCACCCGACTGGCGACCGGGGCAGATATCGGGCACCCGGTCGATCAGCCGGTCGAGAGTGTCTGGGATCGGGCCGGGCTCGATTCCGGTGGCGGGGGGAATCGCCGCGGGCGATGCCGCCGGCGCCGACGCCATGGCCCGCGACCAGCGCGCAGGCCAGCCCGCGCCATCGGCGGCACCGCGCAGCACGCCGTCATGGCCGCTCTCCACCCATGCAATGCCCTGGTCCCGCGCCCAGGCGGCGACGGCGGCATCCCGCCCCCAGCTCCAGGCGGTGCCGGTTTCCCGATGCGACCACAGGCCGGCGATGCCCTGCGCCCGCCGGATCGCCGCCAGCACATTGACCGCCGGCCCCGCGCGCAGCACCAGCGGCTGGCCGCGCGCCGCCAGATCGCGGCGCAGATCAGCGAGCGCCTCGCGCACGAAGCCCCATTGCCGGCCGCTCATATCACTGCGGCGCCACAGATCCGGCTCCAGGATATACAGCGGCAGCACGCCGCAGCCGGCCTCACGCGCAGCCGCCACCGCCGCCAGCAGCGGCGCGTGATCGGCGCTGCGCAGGTCGCGTTTGAACCAGACGATGTGCAGTCCGGAGGTCGTCATGCCTGCCTGCCGATGCCGGGGCGGGCCTCAACCGCCCGCGCGGGGTGTTGAAGATAACGCCTGTGTCAGGGGATGCCAGAGCCGCCACGCGCAAGCCCGCGACCGACGCTCAGAGTGGCAATCCGCCGATGCCCCAGAACCACAGCACGGCCACGATCATGCCGGCCAGGGTCATCGGAATGCCGGCGCGGGCATGGATGGCAAAGCCGATCACCACCCCCGCCTGCCGGGCCCGTTCCACCGCGATGATATTGGCCAGACTGCCGACCACCAGCAGATTGCCGGCCAGCGTCGCCAGCACCGCCAGCGCCGTCAATGCCAGCGGCGGCCAGTCGGGCACCACCGCCAGCAGCAGCATCACCAGCGGCACATTGCCGATGGTGTTCGACCCGGCCAGGGTCAGCGGCGCCATCACCACCAGCCGGTCGGGGGCGATGCCCTGGGCGGCCAAAGCATCCAGCGCCACGCCCGGCAATCCCGTCTGCGCAAAGGCCGCCGTCACCACGAACAGGCCGGCGAACAGCAGCAGCAGCGACCAGTCGACTTCGGCCAGCAGGCGCCGGGTTTCGATGCGGCGGCTGACCAGCAGCGCCGCCGCGATCGCCACCGCCGCCTCGACATGATCGAGCGGCGTGGAAAAGGCGACCAGCAATGCCGCCAGCGCCACCACCGCCTTGATCAGCGCCGCCCGGTCGAGGATGGCGCCGGCGCGGATGGTGCCGGCCGGTGATGACGGCGTGGTCTCCGCGGCCGCCAGCCACCAGCGCCGGCGCCACACCGCCCAGATCGCCAGATGCACCGCCACCAGCCCGGCCAGCGCCGGCACTGCCGCCACCAGCGCATAGCCCCAGAAATCCAGCCCGCCCAACTGGCCGATCAGGATGTTCTGCGGATTGCCGATCAGGGTGACAGCCGATCCGGCATTGGCGCCGCCGGCCAGCGCCAGCACGAAGGGGCGCGGATCCAGCCCCCGGCCGCGCACGCCCCGGGCCAGCGGGATCGCCAGCGCGAACACCACCACATCGTTCGACAGCGCGGCCGATAACAGCCCCGCCGCCATCACCACCAGGGCCAGCAGCGTGACCGGCCCCACCCGCCCGGCGGCAAGCCGGCCGGCGGCGGCGTCATAGAACCCCGACAGCGCGAATTGCGCCGACAGGATCATCAGGGCGAACAGCAGGATCAGCGTCGGCCAGTCGATCGCGGCCAGCGCCTGACCGGGCGTCATGGCACCGCTCACCACCATCAGCAGGGCGCCGATGATGGCAATGCCGGTGCGGTCGACCGCCAGCCCCGGCCAGCGCCCGGCCGCCATCCCGGCATAGACCGCAAGGAAGATCGCCAGAACCACCCAGGTCATGGATGGCACCGGCAGATGGTGCGGAGCGGATGACAGAGGGCGCAGACCATGACGGACGACTCTTCGCAAGGCGGCACGGCATGATGCCCTGGCCGCCTCTGTCATCCCGCGCCGGCCGGCGCGGCGTCAATCCGAAAAGCGGCCTCCCTCAGATCCGCGCGCGCCTCAGATCCGCTCGAACGTCACGAAGGGCGACAGCAGCGAGATCAGGAAGGCGCCGGCGCCCAGCAAGGGCGGGCCGTCCTGCAACAACGTGTCGCGATCGGCCAGGGCCTGAAGATCGATCCGCGCCGAGGCGCCGGGGCTGATCGCATCGGCCACCCAGCCCGCCAGCAGGCCGTTGCCGACCGCGTTCAGATGCAGGTTGTCGAGGCCATAGAGGCTGGAGGTCTCGTCATCCAGGATCAGATTGGCCAGCGCCAGATCCCGGCCCTTCACCCGCACCGCCACCGCATGGGCGGCATCGCCCCGGTGTTTCCGGTCGACCTCCACCATCCGCGCCGCCAGATCGACCACCACCAGCCGCTCGCCCACCGCCGCCAATCCGGCGCGAAACGCATCGGCGGCGGCGGCCGACAGCACCGCCGCCTGCTCGTCCAGCTCGGCCACGTCGCGGCCGGTCATGTCGCCACGGCCGGCCAGATAGCCGACATAGCGCCGCCAATAGCCCTTGGCCTTGGGGTCGCGGCCGGGTTCCTGATCATCGGGCCATTTGGCGCGCGGCCGCAGATTGGCAACGGCACTTGGTTTGGGCAGGCCGTTCAGCACGATCTGGTCGGTATCGGCCAGGGCCGGCGCCAGCGCCTCGCCCAGCGCCCGCATCCGATCGGGCAGCTTGGCCATCTTGCGGTCGAAGACATTGATCCGCTTGCCGGCCATGATGGTCGCGGTCAGCCCGTCATTCTGGCCGATGCTGACCAACAGCCGCCGTGGCCGGCGGATATCCACCCAGTCGACCTGGGTCAGCCCGTCAAGCTCGGGCAATCCGTGCGGGTTCAGCAGATGGGCGGTGTTGATGCCCATATGCATCTCGACCAGTTCGTCACCCGGCAGGCCCGATGCGGCGCGAAACCGCTTCAGCGCGCCCGCGAACATCCGGCGGGCGGCGGCGGCGCTGCCGCGCTTCGGATCGATCAGGTCGTCGACCTCGGCGCCGGCGACCGCGATGTTGTCGAACAGCGCCGGGCCGGCAAGGCTGCGGGCACCTTCGGTCAGCAGATCGGCCTCCCAGGCCGCCACATTCTCAAGGATGCGCGCGCGCAAGCCCGCGACGTTCACCGCCGATTGCGCCAGATCGCGATAGGCCTGTTCCAGATCGCCCATCACCACCCGCGGATAGCGCGCCGGCTGGACGGTCTCGCCCAGGGCCGCCGCGACCAGCACCGGCGGCGCCAGTTGCGCCTTGTCGTCATCGATGGTGGCCGACCGCATGCCGTTATAGAAGCCGTCGCCGATCGCCATCAGGGCGGGGGCTGGCGGGTTGCCGATCCGGTCGCGAATTGCGGCGCGTGCCGCCGTCTCCAGAACCATGGCGTCGGTGTCTCCTCCGTCCGGCCGTTGACGCGGCAGCCAGCAGGGCACAGCATCGCCCATGCCCGGCGATGCGCGCCCGGCGCGTTTTCTTGATCACCCGGATCATATCATGACGAGAGACACGACAACCACCATGGCGCGAAGACCAGCCCGATAAAACAACGCAGAGACACAAGACCGCGATGATGTCGGTGGCTCAGGCGGCGGTATCCACGCCGCCATGAACCCGCACCCGGCCGCGCCCGGCACGTTTGGCCTGATAGAGCGCCGCATCGGCGTGGCCCAGCACCACGCGCGGGTCGCGATCATCCAGCGGCCACAAGGCGACGCCGGCACTGGCCCCGATATGCGCCATCACGCCATCCTCCAGCGGCACCGGCATCGACAACAGGGTGATCAGCCGTTCGGCGGTGTGAACCGCCTGTCCGGCGGGATCGTCGCTGTCCAGCGTCAGCAGCACCACGAATTCATCGCCGCCCAGCCGGATCGACACATCGGTGTCGCGCACCGTCTCGCGCAGTCGCGCGGCGGAGGCGATCAGCACCCGGTCGCCCATGGCATGGCCCAGCGTGTCGTTGACCGCCTTGAAGCCGTCCAGATCGATGAACACGCAGCCCAGCACATTGCCTTCATCGCGCAGCCGCGCGCACAGCAGGTCCAGCACGTCATCAAAGAACCGGCGGTTCGGCAGGCCGGTCAACGCGTCGCGTGCCGCCGCCGAGACCGCCGCATCCAGCGCGTTGCGGCTGTGGGTCAGCCGGTCGATCAACGCCCGCAGCGAATAGGACAGCAATTCCACCTCGGTGGCGCCACGGACATTGGGAATTTCCACCGCATCCTCGCCCGACCGGATCCGGTCGGCGGCATGGGCGATGCGGCGCAGGGGCTGCGCGATCCAGCCCGCGACCAGCCAGCCGGCAATCGCCACCAGCAACCCGCCGCCCAGCCCCCAGATCATCACCGCCCAGCGCAGATCCTGCACCGGCGCCATCGCCACACCGGCCGGCAGCCGGACATGAACCGTCCAGCCCAGCGCCCCCATATCGCCGCGCCCGACCACCGCGGCATATCCGGTGAGCTGGTGGTCGGCCCTGTCGGGCCAGCTTGTCGTCACCCAGCCATTGCGCGCGATCGTCGCCGGCTCAGCCGAGGCGGCCGGCACCGCCTGCCCGATCAGGGCATCGGGGCCGATGATCACCCGCCGGTCGCCATCGGCCACCACGATCTCCAATGGCCGGTTGCGGCGCAGCCCGCGGCCGTAATCGCGCTGGACATCCTCGGCCCACCGCCAGCCGATATGGCCGATCAGCGTGCCGCGCAGGCGGCCGTCAGGGGTCAGTGCCGGGGCCGCCACGGCCACGAGACGGGGGCCGTCGAGGCTGCCCGGCATCGACAGGCGCCGGCCGGTATCGATCACCACCGGCCAGGTCTGTGCTGTCTGCAGCCACCCGAATTCCGCATCGTCCAGCCGCTCGCCAGCCTGCGGCCCCCGGCCGCTGGCGGCCACGACCCGCCCGCCGGTGTCCACATAGGCCAGCCACACCATGGTGTTGAAGCTGGACTGCACGCCCGAGACCGTCACCGCGATCCGCGCCTCGTCGCGCGGGTCCAGCCGCGCCAGCTCCCACGCTGCCAGCCGGATCTCGTTGCTGCGGCTCAGCATCTCGCGGTCGAACCGGTCGGCCGCAAGCTGCGCCACCTCGGCAAGGCCGGTGCCGATCTCGGCGGCCAGATGGTCGGCGGCGCGCCTGCCGATCAGGGTTTGCAGGCCGATCACCAGAATGGCGATCAGCACCACGCACAGCAGCGCCACCCGGCTTCTGAGGTCATTCAATCGGACCGGCACCAGTCGCCTCCCGCGGGTTGGGCCGATGGCCGGTGGGTTCTCATCCCGCAGCAGGGCCGTCCTCCGGATCGGCATCGGCCGGATCCGGATCGGCTGTTGTCATGCGCTCGAAGGGCCGCAGACGCAGCTTGGTGCGGTGCGGCACCATCTGCGGGCCTGCGCCATCGGGCGCGCGGCCCCGGAAATAGTCCTTCTGCCAGCCGGCCCGGCGGGCGGCACTGTCTTCTTGTCCCAGATCGTTCAGAAAACGGCTGCGGCCCTCGACGAAGGCCGCATGGGCACGGGCGGTCGCAGGGTCGCTGTCGATCGGGCGGATATCGGGCCGCATGGCTTCCATCAGCGATGGCAGCACCGGAATGATGGCGGCAAACGGCTCGCCCGTCTCGAAGCGTATCGGTGTCTGCGCCCGGGTGAACCGCCAGTTCATGGTGAAGCCGAAGGGCGACCAGCCGGTTTCCACTAGCCCCGACAGCGGCGCGATCGCATCCTTCGGCCGGTTCAGCGGTCCCTGCACCATCAGCGCCACCTCGCCCGCCGTGCGAAACAGCCAGGGGACATGAAACGTCAGGATACCCGATCCGAAATGCCCGGTCGCCGGCTGGCGGGCCGGATCGTCCGGGCTGACCACGACATCGCCCGGTGCGGCGCCACCGGTCCAGACCGCGCTGAACCCCGCGGGCGCCAGCAGCTCCCAGCCCCAGGCATTGGCCACCGCCAGCGGCAGACAGCGATAGGCGAAGCCTTCCGGCGTTGCGTCCATCCAGTCGCGATCGACCGGTGCCGGCCGGATCTCAGGCCCCTCGGCCCCCAGCGAGAAGGCGGTCAGTCGCGTGATGTCATCATTGTCCTGGCTCATGGTCTGGCAGAGTAGCGCCGGTTCAGCCATCATGCCAGTGCCGGGGCGCGGCCCCGCCGGGCCGTCGGCGATGCCCCCGACCGTGCGTTCCCAACCAGGTGACCGGCCGCTATGCTGCATGCCGCCATCATCAGCACGAACAGGCGGTACCATACATGATCCGGACACGGGTGAAGAAGGTCTTGCCGCCATGGCTGTTCAGGGCGCTGCGCGACCTGCCCTATGCCGTTCAGGACATGGTGACGCCACGGCCGGCGGGGGCGCTGGCCCCTCCCCTCCGGCTGATGTATGAAGGCCCGCGCGGCTATGACGTCTTCATCCGCAACGGCCTGGAAACCGCGGCCTTCTATCGGCAGATGCTGGGCATGGAACCGGATGACCGCGTCCTGGATATCGGCTGCGGCATCGGCCGCAAGACCGTCCCGCTGCTCGACCTGCTCGACGCGCGCGGCTTGTATGTGCGCATGGATCTGGATCCGCGCGGCATCGACTGGTGCACGCGGCATATTTCGACACGCAATCCACGTTTCTGCTTTTTCACGATGCCGGTCTACAACCGGTTCTATAATCCCCGGGGCCGCCTTCCGGCGAACCGTTTCGTGTTTCCATTTCCGGACAACGCCTTCGACAAGATCGTCCTGTGGTCGGTGTTCACACATATGTACCCGGGCGATATCGACCACTACCTGTCCGAGATATCACGCATCCTGGTGCCCGGCGGCGTTGTCTGCGCCTCCTATTACATCATGAACGAGACGGCGCGTGCCGCGATCCACGCCGGTCGGGCCAGACATGCGGTCACCCATGCCCTCGGCGATTGCTGGACCACCAATCCCAACATTCCCGAAGACCTGATCGCCGTCGATGACGTCTGGCTGCGCGCGGCCCACCATCGTCACGCCCTGACAATCGCGCCCGGCGATCTTTTGCCTGACAATTGGACAGGCAACGATGTCGCGGCGGACCGGACCGATGCCCGCACCGCGATCAGGCTTCAGGATGTGGTGATCGCCCGCAAGCTCTGACCCGACGGCACTCAGGCCAGCAGCACCAGCAGCACGCCGGCGATCACCGCAACACTGCCCGGGATGTCGGCGGCCTTGGGCCGTTCGCCCAGCAGCAGCCGCCCCATGATCAGGGTGAAGACCAGTTCCACCTGACCGAAGGCCCGCACCAGGGCCGCGGTCTCCAGCGTCATCGCCCAGGCCCAGCCGGCCGATCCGGTCACGCTCAACAGCCCCACCACGGCTGAACTGCGCCAGGTGCGGAACACCGCCACAAAGGTCGCGGGCTCGCGCGCCACCAGCCATGCGCCCATCAGCACCGCCTGGATGGTGTTCATCACCGCCAGCGTGGCGATGGCGCGGGGGAAGGCCGGACCATCGCCCAGCCCCAGGGCACCGGCACGGATGCACACCGATGCCACCGCGAACATGGCGCCGGCACCCAGCCCATACAGCGCCGCCTTGTCGCCGGCGCCGCGCAGCAGGGCGGCGACACCGTCACGGCTGCCACGGGTGGCGAGCACCGCCACACCGGCCATGCACACCAGAATGCCGGCCCAGGCGGTGACGGCCAGCGCCTCGCCCAGCACCGCCCAGCCAACCAGGGCCACGATCACCGTCTCGGCCTTCGAATACACCGTGCCCACCGCGAAGCCGCGGGCACCGAACGACATGATCAGCAGATTGGTTCCCAGGATCTGCGCCACGCCGGCCACCGCGCACCACAGCGCATGCGTCACGCTCAATGCGGGCAGTCCGGCCGGGATCGGCCCGTCGGCCGGCAGCAGCGCCACGGCGGCCAGGGCCGCCAGCGACACCGGCGCGCCATAGGCATAGCGCACGAAGCCCGCCCCCTGCACCGACAGGAGGCCGCGAAGCCGTTGTTGCAGCGCCGTGCGCGATGCCTGCAACAACGCGGCCGCGACAGTGACAACCACCCAGGTCTCGATCATCGCTCCGGCCCTTCACGTCATCAGCATGGCACCTGCGTCACGCAGTGGTATACCACTTGGTGTTATTTTGGTATACCATGCCGGTTATGCATAGGCCGGGTGCGTCTTTGGCGCATCATCTTTCCTTGGCGCGGCGATATTCTGAAGAGCTTACACGCCGGATGGTGCTCATCACCCCTGGCCGCATACGCGGCCCCGCCATCCTCGGACCGTCCGACGGCCATGATCCCCGCAGCAGACACGGCGCCTTGCGTGCCGCGCGCGCCTCGCGGGATCAGCCTTGCCGCCGTCCCGGGCCCGATATCCGCGCGCGTCCCTGCCAAGCTTCAGTGACCAACATGACCGGCACCGCCTCCCCCGCGGCCGGCGCACGGACCCCGCTCGTGCGCGAGGCCCCGTTCCTGCACGAGATCCGCGCGACCTTCGCGCTGGCCTGGCCCATCGTGCTGACCAATCTGGCCCAGATGGCCATCACCACCACCGATGTGCTGGTGATCGGCCGGCTGGGGCCCGAGGCGCTCGCGGCGGCGACCCTCGGTGCCAATCTCTATTTCGCGCTGTTCATCTATGGCATGGGCCTGGCCATGGCCACGGCGCCGATGCTGGCCCAGGCGGTCGGCGCCCGGCTTGGCATCATCCGCGATGTCCGGCGCAGCGTCCGTCAGGGCCTGTGGCTGTGCGCGGGTGTCAGCGCCGTCTTCATCCTGGTGATGGGTGAAACCGAAACCATCCTGCGGGCGCTGGGGCAGGATCCGGTTCTGGCGGAACGGGCTGCGGCTTATGTCCACACGCTGCGCTGGGGCGTGCTGCCGGCGCTGTGGTTCATCGTGCTGCGCAACTTCATCTCGGCACTGGGTCGGCCGCGCGCGGCGATGGTGATCACCATCATCGCCATCGCCATCAACGCGGTGCTGGATATCGGTCTGGTGCTGGGCGCATTCGGCCTGCCGGCGCTGGGTCTGGTCGGCGCCGGCATCGCCAGCACGCTCGCCAATCTGTTTCTGTTCGGCGCGCTGACCCTGTTCACGGTGGCGGATCGCCGCTTCCGGCGCTTCAACCTGTTCGGCCGCTGGTGGCGGTCGGATTGGCCGCGGCTGGTCGAAATGCTGAAGATCGGCCTGCCGATCAGCCTGACCGTCGGGTTCGAGGTGACGGTGTTCAACGCCGCCGCCTTCATGATGGGACTGATCGGCACCGAGGCGCTGGCCGCTCATGCCATCGCCCTGCAGGTGGCGGCGCTCACCTTCATGGTGCCGATGGGTGTGGGCCAGGCGGGCACGGTGCGCGTGGGTCTGGCGGCAGGGGCCGGCGATGCGCGCCGGGTGACGATGGCCGGTCGCTCGGCCATTCTGCTGGGCATCGGCTTCATGGCCCTGTCGGCGATCGTGATGCTGTCGATCCCGCGCACCATCATCGGCCTGTTCCTGGATGCCGGCGACCCGGGCGTCGCCGAAACCACCCGCATCGCCGTGGGATTTCTTGGCATCGCCGCGATCTTCCAACTGGCCGATGGCGCCCAGGCGGTGGGCGCCGGGCTGTTGCGCGGCCTGAAGGACACAGCCATGCCCATGATCTATGCCGGCATCGGCTATTGGGGTGTGGGGCTGGGTCTTGGCGCCGGGCTCGCCTTCGGCGCCGGCATGGGCGGCACGGGGATCTGGATCGGACTGGCGGCGGGGCTCGCCACGGTCGCGGTTCTGATGCTGACGCGCTGGTCGCGGCGCGGGCGTCTGACACGGGCCACGGCGCCCCGGCGGCGAGATGGCACGGCCGAGGACGCTTGATGCCGTAACACCCGGGGGAGTATATATCGCGCAAACATCAACTCATGATGGATTTTGCGATGTCCTCCCCCACCATCCTGATCCTGGTGCGTGAACCCACCGCCGACAGCGAGGCTCTGGCCCTGGCCCTGGCACGCCAGGGTGCCCATGCGCTGATCCGGCGCCCGGAAGCGCTGACGGTGGCGATCGACGGCCGGTCGCTGACCATATTGGACGCCGACGGCGCACCGGTCACCGTTGACGCCGCCCTTGGCTGGACCTCGCTTGCCGCCCGCGATGCCGGGCTGTGGCTGTTGCGGGCACTGGAACAGGCCGGTGTGCCGGTGATGAACCGGGCAGCCGCACTGGATGGCGGCCAGTTGAAGCCGGTCGGCTCACTGGTCCTGGCGGCCCACGGCCTGCCCCATGCCCGCACGGTTCTGGCCGGCGCCGATGCCGACCCAGATATGCTGATCACCACGCTGGGCCTGCCGATGGTGGTGAAGCCGTGCCTTGGCACCAAGGGTGGCGGTGTCCGTCTGATCACCGACCGAACCGATCTGGTGGCGCTTCTGGCTGCGGCCGCAGCCGGCCGGCTGCCGCTGTATCTTCAGGAACATGTGCCCAATGCGGGCGTGGATCTGCGCATCCAATGCGTCGATTACCGCCCGTCCTATGCCTTTCGCCGCCATGCCGCACCCGGCGCCTTCGTGACCAACCTGCATGCCGGTGGCCGCGCCGAGTTGGTGACACCGATCGCGCCGGCGCTGGCGGCACTGGCCATGGCCGCCGCGCGCGCCTTCGACGCGCCGATCGCGGGTGTCGACCTGATCGAAAGCCCCGATCGCGGGCCGGTGATCCTGGAGGTCAACATGACCCCGGGCTTCTTCACCGCCGCCGTGCTAGCCGGCGATCAGCGCGTGATGATCGAGCCCGCCGCGCGCGCCGCCGCCGATGCGATCGCCCGCGGCCTGATCCGGATGGCGGCAACCCGACGGCGCGGCGCGACCCTTGGCCACGGAACCGCCGCATGACCGCCGCCCGCATCCTGGCCCAGGTACCACAGCCGGTGCGGGCCACCGGCGGGCCGCGCCAGCGTGGCCGGATGATCGGTCAGGCACTGAAACCCGCGCTGCACGCGTTTCTGGACGAGGATGTGGCCCATATCGACCGGGTGCGGAGCGCACCGCTGGGCCGCGAGCAGGCCCGCCTGCTGGCGCTGAGCTTCGCCATGGTCATTGCCGCCACCCTGCCCGGCATCTTCGCCGAACTGAACGGCATGGCCGAAGGCGCCGACCTGCCGCTTGCCGACATCATGATCCTGCAAATGCGTCGGGAACTGGCCATGCCCGGCATCGGCCCCGCCACCTGGCCGCCGGCGACCGACATCTCAGGCGGGGTGGAGGGCTGCACCACCGTCGCCTTCCGCGCCGATACAGGGGCCGGGCGGCACCGCCCGCTGATCGCACAGACCGCCGATCTGCCCGGCGATCTGTATGGTCTTGGCACCGTGCTGCATCTTCAGGGCGCCGGGCCCGCCGGCAGTGACATCCTGGCCTGGGCACCGCTGGGTCAGCTCGGGTTTCTGGGCATCAACGGCGCCGGGCTCGCCATCGGTATCAATATGGTGGTTGCCGAAGGCTGGCGGCCGGGGGTGCCGCCCTATCTGATCATCCGCCATCTGTTGTCGCTGCCCGACGCCCGTGCCGCCGAAGAGGCGATCGCCCGGTTACCGCGTGCGTCTTCGCGCTGCTACACGCTGGCCGATGCCCGCGACCTGATGATGATCGAGACGACCATCGATACCCGTCGGCGGCTGGACCCGACGCCCGACATACCGCAATCGCGGCTCAGCCACTGCAATCACTTCCTGCATCCCGATCTGGCCCCCCGCGACCGGGTGCCGGACTGGTCGTCGACGCGGGTGCGCGCGGCCCGGATGGACACGGTGTTCGCATCCGGCGCCTGGGCCGCTGGCACCGCCGGCGCCGATGATGCCCGCGCACTGCTGGCCGATCATGCCAATGCGCCGCTCAGCATCTGCGCCCATGATCGTGGGCCCGCCCGGGGCCGCACCGTCGCCACCATGGTCATGGACCCGCTGGCCGGGTGCCTCGACATCGCGGCCGGCACCGCCTGCGACACCCCCTTCATCCGCCATCGGATCGCGCCGCCCGCGTGGCCGGGCGTCATGGATCCCGCAGCCGACGCCGGAGTCGCCCCATGGAACGCGTGATCCGCCTGCGACTGGCGGTGCTGTTCCTTGAGAAATTCGCCGAAGCCGCGATCTTTCCGTTCATGGCATTGCGCTTTGCCGAAACCCTTGGCACCGGCACCGCCGGGCTGCTGATGTTCACGGCCTTTGCCGCCGCGACGCTCGCCGGCATCTGGGCCGGGCATCTGGCCGATACGCTGGGCCGGCGGCGGGTGCTGGTGCCGGCCGAGATCGGCCGGGCGATCGCCGCCGCCGCACTCGCGCTCGCCATTCTGCCCGAGACGACGGCGATGGCCGGCCCCGTCGCCGCCTGGGCCGGGTTTCCGCCGTTTCTGGCGCTGGCGATCGCCGCCGGCGTCTCCACCCCCACCGCCGAGGCCACGGTCATCGATCTGGCGACGCCGGAACGCCGAACACGGATCTATGGCGCGGTCTACTGGATCACCAATGTCGCACGGTCCTCGGGCACGCTGGCCGGCGCCGCCCTCTATGCCGCGGCCTTCGGCTGGCTGCTGGCGGGCATCGCGGTGCTGGCGGCCGGCGTTGCCATCGCCCTGATGCTGTGGCTGGTCGAAACCCGCCCGGAGGCCGTGCGGGCCGCGGCCAGCCATGGCCGCTTCCATCCGGGCGCGCTGATCGCCGGCTATCTGGTGGTGCTGCGCGACCGGCTGTTCCTGCGCTATGCGCTGGGTGTGTCGCTGTCGCTGGCGGTGGCCGCCCAGCTTGCCCATTACGTGGCGGTCCGTCTGGGCACCACCGTCGAGATGGCGGTGCTGGTCGATGCCGCCGGCTGGCGGCTGGCCCTGAACGGCCCGGAACTGTTCGGCCTGCTGCGGATCGAGAATGGGTTGATGGTGGTGGCGCTGGCGCCGCTGGTCCAGCGCCTGGCCCGGCCGATGACCGACCGGCGGCGGCTGATCATCGGCTTTACGCTGTTCGCGATCGGCTTCTGGGTCCTGGGCTGGTCGACAGCACCCTGGCTGCTGATCCTGTTCACCGCCCTGTTCACCATCGGCGAACTGCTTTATGCCCCACCCAAGCTGGCGCTGATGGCGGCGCTGGCGCCACAGGCGGCGCGCAGCCGTGCGGCGGCGGTGATGGGCCTGGGCTTCCGGGGCGCGCTGATGACCGGCGCGCTGGGCGTGGCCGCTGTCGGCCATGTCGACCCGCAGGTGATGGCGCTGGTGTTCGTGGCCGGCGCCGCCCTGGCCGGATGGCTGCTGGTCGATGTCTCACGCAAGGCCGAGGGGCGCTGACGATGACGGGATTGACGGGACATGCCGGCAGCCCGCGCCTCTATCGGGCGTTCTGCACCGAAGACGGCCATGGCGGCAATCCTGCCTGGACGCTGATCGCCGGCCCCGCCGCCCCCGATCACGATCACGATCACGATCACGATCACGATCCGGTGGCACTGGCCCACGCGGCTGCCACCGCCAGTGCCACCGGCGTCGAGGTCACCCTGCTGACGCCCGGCGATGGCGGGTCATGGCGGGCGGTGTTCATGGTGCCGGGTGGCCGCCTGTCGCTGTGTCTGCACGGTTTGATCGCCGCCGCCGCACGGCTGTGGCAGGACGGCGCCGCGCCCCGGGCGCCTTTGGTGATCAACACCGATGCCGGGCCGCAGCACCTGACCCCGGTCATCCACGACGGCGCCGTCACCGGGGCGGTCTGCCGGCTGGACGGCAATCACCACCGCCCCTGCGCGGATGCCGAAGCCATGGCGATCATCGCCAGGGCCGCCGCAGCGACCGGGCTGGCGCCGGCCCGGTTCCGGCATCCCCCTGCCCGCGCAGGCGCCGCCAGGCCGAAGCTGGTGTTGCGGATCGACGATCAGCACCTGATCGGGCAGATGAGCCCCGATGCGGCCATGGTGGATGCGCTGGGCCGCGACACCGGCACCACCGGCCTCTATGTCTATGCCCATGCCGGCCCTGCCGGTGCCCATGCCGGCCCTGCCGGTGCCCATGCCGGCCCTGCCGGTGCCGCCAGCCTGATCCGTGCCCGCCATTTCCCCGCCGGCATCGGCCTTGTCGAGGATATCGCGACCGGCGGTTCGGCCCCGGTCGCCGGGCTCGACCTGCTGCATCAGCGCCGGGTGTCGGGCCCGCCGCACCTGATCATCGCCCAGGGCCCCGACGCGCCGGATGCCGTTGGGCCAGATGGTGGCGGCATGGCGCGGATCGAAACCTGGCGCGATGGCGATCACGCCCGACCCGGCCGCTGGCTCGTCGCCGGTCACGTCTCCCCCGGAACCACTGGCTGAAAATCAATCCCGCATCGGATCGAGAAGGATTTATTAAAACCTGACGAATACTCTGGGCATCGGTTTGCACAATCATGCGCATGCGCGATGACCCGAAGGCCTTTGTCCATGACCTACAAGTCGCTGTCGATCCGCGGCCGGCTCGCCGTGTCGAGTATTCTGTCGGCAATGATGATCATCGCCGCGGGAGCGGCCGGGATATTTGGTTTCATCAACAGTGATGCCGGGTTGACCGAGGTGACGCGGGTCACTGCCGCGGTTCGCCAGCACATGCAGGGCGACATGATGCATGATGCCCTGCGCGGCGACGTGCTGATGGCGCTGCGGGTCGGCCCTGAGGGCACGGCCGGCGACAAGGCCGAACTGGCGCTCAGTCTTCGCGAACATGCCGACAGCTTTCGCGCCGCGATGGCCCGGCTGGGCGAGATCGGCATGCCCGACGAGGTCCAGCGCCTGATGGCTCCCACCCTTATCGCAGTCGATCGCTATATCGCCGCCGCCGAGTCCATCGTGGCCCGTGCCATGGTCGACCATCCCGCGGCGGATGCCGCCTTCCCGGCCTTCATGGACAGCTTTTCCGTGCTGGAGGCCGATATGGAGGCGCTGGGCGATCAGATCGAGGCAACCAGCCTGACCGTCGCCACCCGGGCGCAGCAGAGCAACGCCTCGCTGTTGACGCTGCTGGTGGCCGTGGTCGGTGGCTCGACGGTCCTGATGCTGACGATCAGCTTTGTCACCGGCGGCGCGATCAGCCGGTCGATCAACCGGATGGCCGATGCCATGACCCGGCTTGCCGCCGGCGACACCGCGATTGACGTGGCCGGTCGCGAGCGTCGCGACGAAATCGGCCGCATGGCGCAGGCGGTGGAGGTCTTCAGGGATACGGCCATCACCAATGCGCGCATGGCCGGCCAGCGCGCCGCCGAGGCTGCCGCCCGCGACCAGCGGGCGCGGGATATCGAGGCGCTGTGCCACGGTTTCGATCGTGATGTCGCGGCGATGCTCGATGCCGTTGTCGCCGCCACCGCCGGCATGCAGGACACGGCCGGCCGGATGCGTCGGATTGCCGACGACACCGCCGCCGACGCCATCCGCGTCGGCAGCGTGTCGGAAGCGGCCGCCGGCAATGTCGACCGCGTGGCCGGCACCACCGAAGAACTGGCGGGCTCCATCGCCGGCATCAGCCAGGACATGGCCCGCAGCACCGACATGACCACCCGCGCGGCACAACAGGCCGGCCAGACCAATGAACAGGTCCGCGCCCTGGCCGACACCGCCCGGCGGGTCGGCGCCGTGGTGACGCTGATCGCCGAGATCGCCGAACAGACCAACCTGCTGGCCCTGAACGCCACCATTGAGGCGGCGCGCGCCGGCGATGCCGGCAAGGGTTTCGCCGTCGTCGCCGGCGAGGTGAAGGCCCTGGCCACCCAGACCGCGCGGGCGACCGAGGATATCAGCCGGCAGGTCACCGCGATCCAGGCCGAAACCGCCCGTGCCGCCACGGCGATCGAAGCCATCAGCGCCACGATCGGCGAGATTGACGGCATCACCACCTCAGTCGCATCGGCCGTCGACCGTCAGGGACGGGCGACCCGCGATATCGCGGCCAGTGTGGAACAGGCCGCCACCGGCAGCCGCCAGGTGGCCGGCGGCATCACTCAGGTCACCGATGCCGCCCGCCAGACCGGAGAGGCGGCAGCCGGGCTGCTGTCGGTTGCCGGTGATCTGGCACGGCGATCCGATGCACTGAAGGCGCGGATCGACAGCTTCCTCGGCGCTGTGCGGACGGCATGAGCGGTGTTGCGACGGAAAACGGGGGCGGCACCTGCAGGTGCCGCCCCCGTTATCACGAGCAGGTCATGCTCGTTCAGATCGTCAGCCGGCCGTGCTGCGCCGCTGCGGACGGCCGTCGAAGCCGCCGCGTGGGCCGCCGGCCGGGCGCTGACCGCCCGGACGCTGGCCACCCGGGCGCTGGTTGTAAGACCGCTCACCGCCACGGCCCTCGGCACCACCACGTGCTTCGGCGCCGCCACGGGCGTCGCCGTCGCGATAGGTCCGGCGCTCGCCGCGATATTCACGCGGCTCGCGATGGTCGCGGGTGTCACCGTTATGGGCACCACGGACCGGGCCGTTGCGGCCACCGGGGCGACCAACGCCACCGCTGGGGCGCCCCTTGCCGACCGGGCGGCCATTGCGCATCTGCTGGCGCTGCGGCGTGCGGTCGGGATTGGCCGCGATCGATTCCGGCGTGCGGCGATCCTCGGTCGGGATCGTCTGCCGGGTCAGGCGCTCGATATCGCGCAGCAGGCCCAGCTCGTCATCGGCGCACAGCGTGACGGCGATGCCCTCGGCGCCGGCACGCGCGGTGCGGCCGATGCGATGGACATAGCTTTCCGGCACGTCGGGCAGCTCGTAATTGATCACGTGGCTGATGGCAGTGACATCGATACCGCGCGCCGCGATGTCGGTGGCAACCAGGATGCGCACCCGGCCGTCACGGAACCCGCCCAGGGCCCGCTCGCGCTGGCTCTGGCTCTTGTTGCCATGGATGGCCGAGGCCGGCAGGCCGGCGGCTTCCAGATCGCTCGCAACCCGGTCGGCGCCGCGCTTGGTGCGGGTGAAGACCAGGGCACGGCCGACCGTGGTATCGTCCAGAAGGTCGATCAGCACGCCACGCTTGCGGGAGGGCTCGACACGGATGATCCGCTGGTCGACGCGTTCGGCGGTGGTGGCGACCGGCGCCACCGAAACCTCGATCGGATCGCGCAGCATTTCAGCGGCCAGACCGCCGATTTCCTTCGGCATGGTGGCCGAGAAGAACAGGCTCTGGCGACGGGTCGGCAGCTTGGCGAGAATGCGGCGGATCGGGATGATGAAGCCCAGATCCAGCATGTGGTCGGCTTCGTCCAGAACCACGATCTCAGTGCGATCGAGCTTCAGGATGCCGCTTTCCAGATGGTCGACCAGACGGCCCGGCGTCGCCACCAGCACGTCCAGGCCGCGATTGATCGCACGGGCCTGCGGGCCGGAGCTGACACCGCCCACGACCACCGCCACCGACACCCGCATGTGACGGGCATAGGTCTTGAAGTTGTCGGCGATCTGGGCTGCCAGTTCGCGGGTCGGCGCCAGGATCAGGCAGCGGGTGCGGCCCGGCAGGTTCGGACGCTGGCGGTCGGCAGCAAAGCGGTTCAGGATCGGCAGCGCGAAGGCCGCCGTCTTGCCGGTGCCGGTCTGGGCGATGCCCAGAAGATCGCGGCCGGCAACGAGATGCGGAATGGCCTGCTCCTGAATCGGGGTCGGCTGGGTATAGCCGGCATCGACAAGGGCACGCAACAGCGTCTCGGACAGGCCGAGATCAGCAAAATTGGTCAAAGGTCAGTCTTTCGAACGGGTGGCGCCGGCACGACCGGCGAGCGCAAAGCTCCGCCGGCTGCGTGTCAATCGGCAGCCGATGAGTGAGGACGTGCCCCGCGTGCCTGGGCCAGTCATGGGCTTCCGCCGTGATCGGCGCTCGGACGGCGAACCGGACCGGTCAAGGTCCGTTTGTGGTTCGTCACGCGGCCGGAGCGCCCGGCAGTGGCACGTCGCGAAGCTTGAAGTCCGCACATGCCCGTTGAGGGTTGCGGTATCGGGCGGGACCAATACCGGGTCGGCGGCGGTGTTCACCGGACCGCGCGGTCGGGACCGCATGATCAGGCGACACTGTCGCGGCACTGTCCGGGGGTACACATGCGCCGTGATGCACAGGACAACCGGAAGGCCCCCGGCGGACAAGACCCCGCCGGCTGAGGTGTTGAGTAACACCCGCGGAGTTTTGCCGCAAGTGCGAAATGCCGCAGGCCAGCCTTGCGCTCCCGGGCTCCCGCTGCATCGGGAGCGGCGGCACCGCCGGCCGTGAACGTGAAAAGGCCCAGCCTGATCAACAGCCTGGGCCTTCTCGGAAATCTGGAGGAGGGGAAGGGATTCGAACCCTCGATAGGGTTTTACCCCTATAACGGTTTAGCAAACCGTCGCCTTCAGCCACTCGGCCACCCCTCCGCATCGGAAGCGTCCGACTACATAGCCAAGCGCCCGGGGCTTGTCAATCGGCTGCAACATGGCGCGGCACGGAATATGGCCGCCCGGCCCCGATTGTCGGCCGATTGCCGCCCGGTCACCGTCAGCGGTGGCCACCGTCAACGGCCGAGCGCGCGGTCCAGATCGGCGATCAGATCGCCCACATCCTCGATGCCCACCGACACCCGCAGCAGGTCGTCGGGAACCGGGCTGGTCGGGCCCTCGATGCTGGCGCGGTGCTCGATCAGGCTTTCGACGCCGCCGAGCGAGGTGGCGCGGGCGAACAGGCGCAGGCGGCCGGCCATGGTAATCGCCGCATCCCGGCCGCCGGCCACGCACAGCGACAGCATGCCGCCGAAGCCGCCGGCCATCTGGCGGGCGGCGATGTCGTGGCCCGGAAAATCGGGCAGGCCCGGATACAGGATCGCCCGCACCCTTGGATCGCCGCTGAAATGACGGGCGATGGCCGCGGCATTGGCGCTGGCCCGTTCCACCCGGATCGCCAGGGTGCGCATGCCGCGCAGCAGCAGCCAGGCCTCGAACGGCCCCAGCACCGATCCGTTCATACCGCGCAGCATCCGCGTCCGCTGCCACAGCGGATCGCCCGCCGCCCCCACCGACACGGTCAGGGTGCCAGCCAGCACGTCGGAATGGCCGTTGAGATATTTGGTGGCCGAATGCATCACGATATCGGCGCCATGCTCGATCGGCCGGGTCAGGATCGGGGTCGCGGCGGTGTTGTCCACCGCCAGCACCGCACCCGCACGATGCGCCAGCCGTGCCGCCTCGGCGATGTCGGTCACACCCCATAGGGGATTGGACGGTGTCTCGATCCAGACCAGATCGGCACCGCCGTCCAGGGCACCTGCCAGGGCCGCCATATCGGTCATGTCGACGAAGGCGACACCGATGCCCGCCGGTCGCGCCACGTCGATCAGCCATTTGCGCAGGCCCCAATACATCACCTCGGGCGCCACGATCCGGGCGCCCTGTGGCAGGGCCTGAAACAGTGTTGCCGCCGCCGCCATGCCGGATGCGAACAGCATGCTCTCCGCCCCGCCTTCCAGCGTGGTCAGCACCGCCTCCGGTTCGTCATAGGCGGCGCTGTCGGCGCGGGAATACACCCGGCCCCGGGGATAGCTGAGATCGGCCGCGCGCTCGAATGTGGTCGAGACATGGATCGGCGACACAACGGCACCGGTCGCCGCATCGACGCGGCCGGTGCCGCGCGCCGCGTGGGTCGCGCGGGCATAGGGCATCTCCGCCCCGGTGCCTGCGGCAGCGGCGTCGCCGGATGTCGGAGATGCTGCGGCAACGGTCTTGTCGGTCACGCCATGTCCTTTCAGAATGCCAGCGGGCCACAATGCCGGCAGGTCAGCCGGCAGGTCACCCGCACGCATGTTATATGTCGCCCTGTTCCGCCTCTGGACAAGCCCCCGCGACCAGGGCAATCGGGTGAAACTGTGCGTGACAGAGCGGAAAAAGTCTGAATCTCTCGTTGTCGACCTTTTTGGCTTGGGAG